>CALAPG010000235.1 GCA_937889485.1 uncultured Moraxella sp.
GACGCTCTTCCGATCTCATTGATAAAGCCATGATAGACTGGAGTGGCAACTGTGGTAATTTAACCGCGGCTGTGGGGTCGTTTGCAATTGCCAATGGCTTAGTGGATGCAGCTAACATTCCAGACAACGGCATCTGTAAGGTGCGTATCTGGCAGCAAAATATTGGTAAAACCATTGTGGCACATGTGCCCATTACCAATCGTCAAGTGCAAGAAACGGGCGATTTTGAACTCGATGGTGTGACGTTTGCGGCAGCAGAGGTAAAAATCGAGTTTATCGACCCTGTAGACAGCGATGGTGATATGTTCCCAACAGGCAATCTAGTGGACATGCTAGAAGTACCAGAATTGGGTAGCTTTGAAGTGACCATGATTAACGCAGGCATCCCAACGATTTTTTTGAATGCCAGTGACCTAGGATTTACAGGAACGGAGCTACAAAAAGACATCAATGGTAATCAAGAAACTTTGACCAAATTGGAAAAAATCCGTGCCCACGGCGCTGTAAAGATGGGACTGATTACCGATATTCAAGAAGCACAAACCCGTCAACATACCCCAAAAATTGCGTGGGTAGCAGCACCAGCAGACTATACTGCCTCAAGTGGTAAGGCGGTGAAAGCGGGCGATATTGATTTATTGGCACGCGCCATGAGTATGGGACAGTTGCACCATGCCATGATGGGGACGGCATCGGTTGCTATTGGTACAGCGGCCACTATCAAAGGCACGCTTGTTAATCAAGCCGCAGGTGGCAAAGAATTGACAGAAGTTCGCTTTGGTCATCCGTCTGGTACCTTGCTTGTGGGCGGTGAGTCTGTCCAAGTTGATGGCAAATGGCAAGCCAAAAAAGTGTCCATGAGCCGCTCAGCACGCCGCTTGATGGTGGGTGAGGTATTTGTACCCAGTGATGCTTTTTAACTGTGAAACACGATGCAAACAATGCAAAAACATAACTCGATTTATATTAACCTCAGCACGCCCACCACCGCCCAACCCGTAACCGTGGTACAAACTACCCGTGGCGATTATACAGACTCGCTGTATGGTGGCTTTAATCTTGGTTTGCACGTGGGCGATATTGACCAAACGGTGCATCAAAATCGTGCCACGTTGTTGGCGCAGTTGCAGCAAGAACACCCAACATTGGCAAGCATCCATTGGTTAAACCAAGTGCATGGCAACCATGTTCATCATGTGACTGACCAACTTTTGGCGCATACCGTTGCGGCAGATGCTCACATCACCACGCTACCTAATGTTGCCTTGGCAATTATGACCGCGGATTGTGTGCCAGTAATGATAACCAGTGACATCGCGTGTGGTGCCAATAACGTAATTGCAGCCGTACATGCAGGTTGGCAAGGTCTAGCAAAAAATGTCATTTACCAGACGGTACAAAAAATGGTACATCAGTCTGATTTGCTAGAGGGCAACACCGATTTAGAAGACATAAAAACGCTAACACAAGGCTGGCAGGCGTGGGTAGGTGCTAGCATTGCCCAGTGTAATTATGAGGTGGATAGCCGAGTACGCGCACAGGTGCTTGAAGCGCTTGCCGTGGATGAAGCAACCGATACCGCAGAGCGACTGTTTAAAAATTCTGAGCGTGAGGGACACTATTTTGCCAATCTTGCAGCGGTAGCAGAATTACAGCTTAATGCGTGTGGTATACATCAAGTTTTTCAAAGCCAATTAGACAGTTATGGTGATCCTAGGTTCTACTCTTATCGTTCACAGACCCAGCAGCAATTACCTGCTACAGGGCGTATGGCAACATTGATTTTTATGGCAGAGAGCAAACCACTATAAAAAATGGGTGATAGCGATATGCTATCACCCATTTTTTACCCCTCAAAAACACTACTGAGTTTTATCCATGATTTGGATAAAAGATTGAGCACGTAATTCTTGTAGCCAATCCTCCATGGCTTGGGGAGCAAGGCGCTGATAAAGCAGCTCGCGCGCCATGTTGCGACGATAGTTGTCAGTCACATCTTTTTGACGTTTTTCATCCACTTTTAAAATATGCCAGCCAAACTGGCTTTGAAATGGGGCTGAAAAATCATTCACCGAGGTTTTTTTCATCATCGCCTCAAAGCTAGGCACCATATCGCCTTCGTTGACCCATCCTAGATCACCGCCTTGGCTAGCACTACCTGGATCTTTAGAATAGGTGCTTGCCAACGTGGCAAAGTCCGCGCCTTGACGCAGCTGTTCATAGATACTGTCAATTTGCTGTTTGGCTAATTCAGGGGATAAAGCAGCAGAAGGGCTGATTAGAATGTGACGCGTGTGCCATTGGTCGATGATATGCTGTTTGCCACCACGCTTGTCAACAAGTTTTACCACATTATAACCTTCAGGGGTTAAGATAACCTCGCTCACTTGCCCAACATTGAGCCCTATAATGGCTTTTGAGATGTCTGTCGGTAAAGCGGTTGCGGCATGATAACCCATATCACCGCCTTGTATTTGCCCTGCATCTTTGAGCTGTTTGTCATATTGTGCTTGGGCATCACGGATAATTTGATTAATGTCGGGGTTTTCTACGGCTAACGCCTGTGCGATTTTTTGGGCAATAGTTTGGGCGGATTTTTTGGATTTATCACTTAGGGTGGCACGGGTGTTAAAAGGTACGCGAATATGTAGGGTGCGGTACTGGCTTTGTTCTAAGGCATTGCTTTCAGGGGATTTGAGAAAGGCATCCACATCTTGCTCACTAATTTTGATGCGTCGTGTCAATTGCTGCTGTTGCAGTGTCTGCATTGCCAAATCTTCGATGATTTTTTGGCGAAGCGCTTGGTAACTACCTGCTCGTTGCCCATCTAGTGTCTGTTGAAATTGGGCTAAGTTGTTGATTCCGTTTTGCTTGGCGAGGTTTGCCAATGCCGCATTGACTTCGTTTTCATCGGGTGAAACGCCGTATTTTTTGATCAAATCTAACTGAATCTGTTGGGTAATCAATTGGTCAAGCGCTAGCGCGTATAGCTGTTGAGCGGGGGGTAGTGGTCTGTTTTGAGCTTTTAGCTGAGCGGCTGCCTGTGTGGTAGCACGTTCAAGTTGGCTATTTAAAATGGCGGTATCATTGACAATTGCAACCACGCCATCAATCAGTTGGGGTGCAGCACTAGCGGCTGACGGATGAGTAGTGGATGCCTTGGTCTCGGCTGTTACTTGGGCGGCATAAGTAGCGCTTATTGGCGCACCCATGGTAATCAACATTAACAAAGCTGAACGCGATGCCAGTCTTTTTAGGGGAGATGGGGGTAGTTGATGCATGAAATATAGGTTCATTGCATTGATCCTTCAAAAATTAAAAAACGCCAAATAAACAAAAAAATAGGCTGATTAGCCAAGCGGCAATGGTGATAATGGCAGTATATTAAAGTAAAGTCACGAATAAATCTGCTAGCATCCTGTAAATACAAAAGCCAAGTTTTGCGCGCTTGTATCTAGCAACCATACCCGTAGCGCACTGTGCCGACCACGCGCTCAAACTAGTGGTTAGGGTTATACCCCAATACACGATTTTGAATGAGGTTGGCAAGTTGTCCACTGCCTTTATTAGATAACCCTGTCAAACTAATTTCTGCCATAATCGCTTGTTGGGCTTTGTTGTTATTGCCAAGTTCATCATAATAACGGCGCCCATAAATTGATAACCCATAACAGCAGCTGTCATAAGTAAAGCCTGCCAACACATCACTAAAATGGTTTTGTTGGGTATCATACTGAGCAGCCCCCAAAAAGCGCCAGTGGTCGCTGATAGGAAAAATGGCGGACCCTGTCACCGCTGATAATGATTTTTGACCAAATTTACTGGCATTACGTTTGACAAACCCTAAATTGTAAAGACTGCGCGTGTCTGGGGCGTGGCGTAGCTGGGTATTAAAGTAATTGAGGTCGCCGTGATCATTCACCGAACCGTCCAAATCTAGCCAAAAATCTTGACGCGGCTGGGTACTAACTTGAAACACGGTGCCTGTATTATCAAGCTTCAAACCATCATTGGTATTATCTAAGTGAACCCGAATATCACTCAGATAAAATTGCTTGCCAATACTGGCATCTAGCCGCGTCAAACCACTTCGATCAATATAGCGGTAATTAAGTGACGGGGTGAGATGGTTGTTATCAGGGAGTCGGTCATAGCCCAAAAACCAAGAATCTTCATACAATTGGGGAAAATTGAGTGATGCCAGTCGGGTGTTAAAATTGGGCACTTCGCTTTGGTCTTTGTAAGGGGAGTACACATATTTTAAACGAGGGCTAACCAGTTGATAACCGCCTAGTGACTCATCAAATTTGCCAAATGGTGTGCCTGCCTTAAAAAAATTAAGTCCACTATCAACACTCACTTGCGGCACAAAAATAGACTGGCTTTTACTATCTTTGTCTTTGCCGTTGGCAAGAGCAGATTGTTGGTCGTATTGGGTATAAAGATGCTGCAAACTGACAGAAGGTGTTACATAGCCCCACGTGCGTGTGACAGGATAAGAAGCGCTTATTTTATTATAAAAACGTCCTCCGCTTTGTTCAGGCGCAGAGCCGTCATTAATAGGGCGCTTAAAGTAAGCAAAATCACTGATGCCCGTGACGTCAAAATCTGTAACCCAAGGCAAGCGATACTTGAGTGAGAGTTGTGGCAAACGCTCATAGGGTTTGTCTTTATCAGCAATTTTTTGTGCATCGGATAAATTGCGATCAAGCGTCTGAAAACTTTCTACTTTGGCAAGGGCGGTGACATAGTCATTATAATAACTAGCTTGTAGACGTCTGGGCAAATTAAGCTGTACGGTTTCATCCCCAAGTGTCTCAAAATTACTGATAAAACTTGGGTCAGATACATACTGATAAAGAGCATCTATGGCAAGATTTGAAAGGATGGGAGATTGCCAATGATGATTATAGATAAAGCGTTTACGATCCTCATCTTCATATTGTTTATCACGCGGTAAATAAGAGCCCGTTAGTTGTCCTTCACCATAGTTGTGGGTTAAATAACGAAATTGCCCTGTTGCCATGGGATTACGGTCGGTAAAAATTGTTGGGGTGAGTGTGGCATCATAATTGGGGGCTAGGTTTAAGTAGTAAGGTAATTGGACGGTAAAGCTGCCCTCCGAGCTAAACCCTGCTCTAGGCAATAAAAAGCCACTGGTGCGCCGATCATCAATAGGGAAATTAAAGTAGGGCAAATACAACACAGGGGTGTTTTTAATTTTTAATGTGGCATGGCGTGCTTCACCGCGCCCTGTGTCGGTGTCCATGTCAATATTTTTGGCGTTAATTTGCCAAGTGGGGTTGTCTGGCGCGCACGTGGTAAACATAACATCATCAATTTGTACGTGGCTTTCGTCAATTTTATTGAGTTTTTTGGCATAACCATGAGCTTGTAGTGGCACGCTTGCAAACGCCACATCTTTTGCCGTGGCCTTGGCGCTATCGGTTTGGTAGGCAAATTCATTGGCAACCGTAATTAACCCGCCTTTATTGCTGTCTTTAATATTGGTTGGGCGCGTTTGCAGGTCTTGGCTTTGGGCGGCATCGACCACCAAAACATTGCCTTGCGCTGCGGCAATACCCTCTTTGACTGCTACCACGACTTTGTCTGCAGAAATTTGTTGTCGGCCTTGGTTAATTTCAACATTGCCTGCTAGTTCAGCGTAATTGTCATTGTCATAGTAGCCGTAATCTGCGGCGGCATGAATTGGAAACGCACTGTTTGGCAAATCAGACTGTGCCGCTTCTAGCGCTTGTTGCTGATAAATCGTGGAGGTGGGATATACCCAGTTACCATGACACATAGCTGGGTTTTGGCGTTTTGTAGCACCTTGATCTTCGGCGGGTTTTGTTGGCTGATAAAAAGTCTTTAATCGATCCAAGCTTGCTTGCTGGGTTGGTGTTGGCGTATAGTTGGGGCGCGTGCGCGCGGCGTCACTTTCTGGCAATG
>CALAPG010000236.1 GCA_937889485.1 uncultured Moraxella sp.
ATCTCGATGAGGTCGCCAAAGCTGATGCGGCAGTGGCAGCGACAGATTATACCGCCGCCGTAAACGGTGAGGCAATTATTGCCAAAGGAAAAAATACGGCGACCATTCATATCCCTTTGCGCCACAATAAGGTGCCCACCGCTGATAAGCGGCTATGTTTGAGGATTACGGGCGTATCTGACCAGTCGCTATTAGATGACTCTCGGTTTTATCGTGAGTCCAGTAGTACTATTAAAAATGTGGACTTAGGGGTTGCAGTCCAAAATAGCACCGCTGTCAAAGATGATGCTCAAGGCACGCTCAATTTTGTCGTAACCAGCAACCAAGCGGTCAGTCAAGACAGCAAAGTCATGTTTGCCATTATGGCAGGTACTGCTGTTGAGGGAAGGCACTATCAGCTGCCTGCAACCAATCAAGTTACCATCAAAAAAGGTGAAAAAACGGCTATGATTGCTGTACCCTTAATTGGAGAACAGCCGTCCCAAGACTTGATGCTAACCGTCAAATTGTTGGCAGAAAATGGCGCGCTCACGCCTGTACATTTTCAAGATACAGCAATTGGGGCAATTGTTGTACCTAAAAGAAGTGAGCCTGCCAAGCGCGCTAAGGTTCATACCACAGGCATCAACTTTTCTGCAACCAATACCAACAATGACGCTAACTGCAAAGACTTGCGGCAAGATTGCCAAAACCCGCCAACGATGCAATTTACCAAACTTGATGCCGCAGGCAATGCATTGCCTAGCGCAGCAAAAGATTGGGCATGTTTTCGTGATGACCACACGGGACTTATATGGGAAAGTAAAACATACACGCCTAGCATTCAAGGTTTATTTGGCGCCGCAGCAAACGCCAACAAGGATTTTCGTGACATTGAAATCAGCCAGTATACTTATCGAGACAATTTTTATCGGCTGGGGGTTATAGATACAGGTCTAAAGTCTGGTAAAGATGATTGCCAACAGTCGGATGCTATTTGTACTACAGCCAACTATACCAAAAAAGTCAATCAGCTAAAACTTTGTGGTTTGGATAATTGGCGTCTGCCTAATCGCCATGAACTATTTAACCTTATCAACCTACAACACACTGCCGATGGTAAAAAAGCCTTACCCACTCATATGTTAGTCAAATCAGTCGATGATTATAAGCTGCCTAGTAGTTTTTGGACGCAGTCACGTGGGCGGCAAGTGGGGACTGCTACGCTTGACCAAATATGGATGATGTATACCGACGGCACAGCAAGCCTTGAAAACCCTAATAGCACCTACAGCACTGCCCAAGTCGTGCTAGTTAGTAACGGTCGATAACTTTTAATCAATATTGGAATGATCATGAAAAAATCACTTTTATGTTGTCTTGCTATTGTGGGTACAAGTGTGGCTGCTTTGGCAAATCAATTGTCCCCTGTCATTGACACCGACACGCCCAAAGCAGAGTTTAACCCAACCGCCAGTCAAGTGGTTGACCATAAAACAGGGCTAACTTGGCAGCGCTGCTTGGTGGGGCAGCATTATCTTAATAATCAATGCAGTGGTAGCGCTACACTTGCTCAGTCGTGGGAGGAAGCACTGGCTATTGCCCAACAAGCAGGCAATGATTGGCGCTTGCCTACGATTAAAGAATTGTCAAGTATTGCTGATAATAGCCGAGTACAGCCAGCCCTCAATACAGATGTTTTTCGCTTTACCAACCAGCTAAGTTACCCTGTTCAAGACCGCTGGGATCGAGATCACCAAAACCCTGCATTATGGTCGGCAACCCCTGTTATTACCGCTATAGGCTCAAGCTTTTACCGTAGCTATGCTTGGGATATTGCTCAAGGCATTTCGATGCCAGTCAAACGTGACGATGGCAAAGCTTATCAGCTCAAAGCCCAATACGTGCTACTGGTCAAAAATAGCCAATAACCGTCAATAATACCCCATATCCCAAAATCTTTGAGTACCACAAGAGCCGCTTTATGACTGCTGATTTTTTGACCCACCATTTTAAACCTATTCCCACGGCATTATCACTAGCCATTGCTAGCGTATTAATAGCTAATCATGCTAGTGCGAGCAGTTCTCTGACCGCTGCCAAGGTAACCACCCCAGAGACAGAGCTAGAAAATCTCATGTTTACCGCCATTGCGGCTGCCCCAACCACCAGCCATGTGGTAACTAAGCAAACCATCACCGAAGAGCTTATTATGAATAACCATGATTTGGTGCGTTATAATCCAGAAGTGAGTATTAGCGATGTGGGGCGCTATGGTGCCAAAGGGTTTGCCATACAAGGGGTGGATGGCAATCGCGTGGCGATGGTCATAGATGGTCTAAAAGTGCCAGAAATTGAAGTAAACGAATTTTATGTCCCCTATGGCTACGTCAATGATGGGCGGTTTATGAGCGATGTGGAGTTATTACAATCTGCCAGTATTCTAAAAGGTGCAAATGCCATTGAAGCAGGCAACGGTGCAATCGGTGGGGCGGTGGTTTACCAGACCAAAGCGCCAGATGACCTCATTCAAAAAGGCAAAAACACAGGCGGTTACCTAAAAACAGGCTACACCAATAAAAACCAAGAATATATGACAGCAATCGGGGTCGCTGGAAAAAACGAACAATGGTCTGGGCTGATTAACTACGTGCATCGAGAAGGGCATGAGCTTAAGAATCATGCTATGCGTAAATTTGATGCGCAGC
>CALAPG010000237.1 GCA_937889485.1 uncultured Moraxella sp.
GTAGCTTTCGGCATGGGGAAAGTCGCCTTGCTTAAAGCCCAACTTGGCATAATACGGCTGGGTATGCACAGGGATATAATGTACATTGACCCCAATATTTTGCGCTCGCAAGCTGTCAAATACCTGTTTACGGGTTCTGCCACTTTCTGGTTTAATCTGAATAGGGTATAAATGCAGACCTGAATAGTTTTTTGGGTTTCTAAAGGGCAAAATAATAGGTAACTCTGCCAGCAACGTATCATAGCGGTTGGCAAGCTGATGGCGGCGTGCCACGAATGTGTCAAGGTTTGCCATTTGGCTCACGCCGAGCGCCCCTTGCAGCTCTGTCATGCGGTAGTTAAAGCCCAAATCCACTTGCTGATAGTACCAGCTACCATCGGCTTCATGGGTCATTTTGTCGGCTTCACGGGTGATGCCATGACTGCGAAAGAGTTGCATTTTTTTGGCTAAAATTTGGTTATTTGTGGTGGCAAGCCCGCCTTCTGCGGTGGTGATGATTTTGACAGGGTGAAAGCTAAACACGGTGATATCACTGTATTGGCAACTGCCGATGGGTTTTTGCTGATAGCTGCCACCAATGGCATGCGAAGCATCTTCAATAATTTTAAAGCCATATTGCTGCGATAGTGCATAAATGGCTGCCATATCACAAGGTTCTCCTGCAAAATGGACAGGTATGACAATTTTTGGCAGTGTGTGATTGGCTTTGGCAAGCTGCAGTTTTTCTGCCAGTTTTTCAACTGACATGTTAAGGGTAACAGGGTCAATGTCAACAAAATCCACGGTTGCCCCACAATACAGCGCACAGTTACTAGACGCCACAAAGGTATTGGGCGTCGTCCATAACCAGTCACCCTTGCCCAACCCTAGCGCCAAACAAGCGATATGCAGTGCTGAGGTGGCACTATTGACTGCCACACCATAGCTTGCCCCAGTATAGGTGCTGACAAGTTCTTCAAAGGCAGGGACTTGGCTGCCTTGGGTCAAAAAGTCGGACTTTAAAACGCTGACCACCGCTTCAATATCCGCATCGGTGATATGCTGACGACCATAAGGAATAAACTGATTTGCCATATTCTGTACCAAATAATAGTAAGTAATAACCAGCGATTAACGGTTAGATTTTACCGATTTTGTCTTTGTTGGTGTCAATCCACGCTTTGAGCGCATCAACGCTCATCCATTCGCTGTTGTTGTCACTGGCATACACAAAGCCTTCGGGTACGCGAACGCCATCTTTGATACGCTCAGGCGATTCACTCCAGCCATTAATGGCAGGCAAGATTTTAAAATGCTCGGGATACTCATATGTATAATAAGCATCTTCGCTACTAATCATCTGCTCGTGTAGTTTTTCGCCTGGGCGAATGCCAATGGTTCTTTGCTCGCACTGCTCACACACGGCGGTGGCAAGGTCTGGCATGGT
>CALAPG010000238.1 GCA_937889485.1 uncultured Moraxella sp.
GCAGGCGCGCTTATATAGAGAATTATTGAAAAAAATTATCGTTCACTCATGAAGCTGCAACACTAAAGTAAAAATAAGCCATTTTTCTTACCTAATTCTACAATTTAAAAATAGCTATGTATCAACAAGATTTTTATAATAATCAAATCGTAGTTATACCAAACAACGCCTGCCATTAGCAGTGTACGATACCACGCCATGCCCCATTCAGCACAACCAATTGGCTGACATTGGCTAATTTTTTTCATCTATTTTAGGGAACTACTGCATGAAACCAACCGCCACAACCAAAATTTTGCATGGAATTTTAGCTGTCTCTATGTTGTTACCGCTGGCTAGCTTGTCAGCCAATGCCGCCACCTATCCTGCTGGAAACACCATGACAACCTCACTTAATTACGGTTTAATTAACTTTGCTGCCGCTGCCAGTAAAAAAGTCAACAATGACCAAATCAATGCCACCTTAAATAAAACTGTCCAAAATAAATCCAGTGTAGAAGTGGCAAACCAAATTGCCACCACCTTAAACCAAGCCGTGGTTATCGCCAAAAAATACCCACAAGTACAAGTGACCACAGGCAATCAGAACACTTATCCACAGTATGATAAAAATCAAAAAATCAATGGCTGGACAGGCACGGCAAGCCTCAACCTAAAGAGCACGGACACCGTGGCAGCAAGCAAGCTTATCGCTGAGCTGCAATCATTTATGACATTAGACGGATTAGATTTTGCTGTCTCTGATACGCTTCGTAAGGCAACTGAGCAAGAACTGATGATTGAGGCGTCAAAAAACTTCCAACGCCAAGCGCAAACCCTGCTACCTGCTTGGGGCGCAAAAGATTATCAGTTAGTGAATCTTGATTTTAGCCAAAGTGGGGACTATCGCCCGATGTCACGCGGCTATGGTGGGATGCTGATGGCGGCTGAAGCCAGTGCCAAAGTCGCTGACCAAAATTTTCAAGCAGGTGACAGCACCATCACCGTCACCGCCAATGGTACAGTACAATTGGTCAAATAATTGTTTGGCGTATACCCACCAAAATTTACAAAAAAACCTGTTTTAACAACAGGTTTTTTTATTCATTGAGGCTTTTTGGGGTTAGTAAGACAACTCGGCACGACGATTTTTTGCCCACGCGGCTTCATTTTGGGCAGTATCTACAGGCTGGTCTTCACCATAGCTAATGGTTTCAATACGTGATGATGCAACCCCTTGCGAGCTTAAATAAGCCGCT
>CALAPG010000239.1 GCA_937889485.1 uncultured Moraxella sp.
AGATCTACACAGGCGAAGACACTCTTTCCCTACACGACGCTCTTCCGATCTGGTAAGCGGTAGTTATCAAAATATTGACACGCCTCACGGATTGCCACAATTTCCGCGTGGGCGGTGGCATCATGACTTAAGATAGGCTGATTGTAACCTGTGGCGATGATGGCACCTTGGTACACAATCACAGCGCCCACAGGCACTTCCCCTTGTTCGCCCCCTTCACGGGCAACCGCTAAGGCAGCCTGCATAAAGGCGTAATCGCGCTCGCTAAAATCTGTCACAATCTTGGCTCATTGTGTTAATCAGTGTCTTGGCTATTCTCATGATTGCGGCTGTTCTCATGATTGCGGCAATTGCCAGTCTATAGGGGCTTTGCCGTGTGCCATCAAGTAATCATTGGCTTTTGAAAAAGGACGCGTGCCAAAAAAACCACCACGGTTGGCGCCTAGTGGCGATGGGTGGGTACCTGTGATAATCAGGTGCTTTTGGGTGTCAA
The DNA here is from genome assembly GCA_937889485.1 of uncultured Moraxella sp. GTDB lineage: Bacteria > Pseudomonadota > Gammaproteobacteria > Pseudomonadales > Moraxellaceae > Faucicola. The sequence goes on from CALAPG010000239.1 coordinate 494, forward strand.
TAAACCGCCCTTTTTTTTGGGCATAACTTCCCCACAAAATAAACACACAGTGCTTACAGTGGCTGTTCACCGCATCAATCACCGCATCAGTAAATACCTCCCAGCCAATTTTCTGGTGGCTACCTGCTTGTCCTGCTTCTACTGAGAGCATACTGTTAAGCAGTAGCACCCCCTGCTCCGCCCAGTGCGTCAGATCACCATGACGTGATGGCGCAATTCCCAAATCACTTGCCAACTCACGCAAGATATTTTGTAGGCTGGGGGGTTTTGGCACTATTTTGGGTACCGAAAACGACAACCCCATCGCTTGCCCCGCACCATGATAAGGGTCTTGACCCAAAATCACTACTTTAACTTGCGATAACGGGGTGAGGTTAAAAGCATTAAACATCAGGCTCCCTGCAGGGTAAATCACCTTATTGGCATCGTATTGCTCACGTAAAAATGCCCGAATATGATTCATATTATCACTGGTTAGCGCCTCAGCGAGGGCGGTTTTCCAATCCTCGGGTAGCTTTACTTTTGCTAAAGTACTCTGTTGCTCAGGGGTTAAATACTGCATGTTAGGTCTTCTAATCCATTCAAAATAAAAAAAGCCAAGCGTTATCTTGGCTTTATTGTACCAAATAAGTGGGCAAACAAATCATCTAGCCGCTGATTTATTGGGAAAAAGTTTGCGTCAACGTGAGGTCGGTCAGTGCAGTAACCTCTCGGCTGGTCTTAGTGGTAGGCGGTATCACTTGTGCCTCGCCTGTGACCACCGCTTTGCCTTCTTGATTGGTGACCTCACATGTCAAGGTAACCCATTTTTTTTCATCATTTTTACTTTTGACCGTCAAAGTAGCCGTCAAAGTATCATCAACGTACACAGGACGGCGAAATGACAAGCTTTGACTTAGATAAATCGTACCTAGCCCAGGAAACTTAGTACCAAGCAGCGCCGACACCAAACCCGCTGCCCACATGCCATGTACAATAATTTTTTTGAACGCACTATCAGCGGCATATTCTGCGTCAAGGTGGGCGGGGTTGTAGTCATGCGTCACCATGGCAAACGCCTTCACATCGTCTTCGGTAACTTGGCGGGTTAGGCTTTGTGACTGACCCACGGTTAATTCATCATAGGTATAATTGCTAAATGCGGGCATAGAGGAATCCTTGTGGTTTATGAAAAAAATCGCTGTTTTATCCTAAGCTTTATTGGTATCAATATAGCACAGCACAATGACCATGGGGGGGATAATACTTGACTTTTATGACAAATTAATGATTGTATTTTTGACATGCGGCACACAAAATTATTTATTTATCACTTGACTTAGCTAACTATGAATAAAATCAAGCATCTACCCAAAACTGGCAAGTTAATGCAAAAATTGAAAAAAAATACAAGATAGCATTACAATTTTTTTTACGCTATATTGTGCAAAATAAAGCATTAACCCCTAGATATAGTATTTTGGGGTTCTTTAAGTTTCTCTTGTACTACTTGTAAAAAAAACCGAAAAATCCCTTGTTTTGATCAACATCACGGTAGCTTAGCCGCCACCGTTTGGTGATGTTTTTTCATTTTTTTTACAAAGTTCAAAAAACCCACCGTGGCAACTCGCTGCATGGATTTTTTGATTCAACTATTTTGTTTGCTATATGCCATAAAGGAAATCACCATGACGCGCACCGAAGATATCCAAGTTCAAAAACGGGATGGACGATTAGAAAAAATTGATCTGGATAAAATTCATCGAGTGATTGAGTGGGCGGCAGATGGGCTAGACAATGTATCGGTTTCGCAAGTAGAAATCAGCTCACATATCCAGTTTTATGACAAAATCACTACCAAAAGTATTCATGAAACCATCATCAAATCTGCGGCAGATTTGATTTCTGCCGCAACCCCAGACTATCAGTACCTTGCAGCAAGATTGGCTATTTTTCACCTACGTAAAATCGCTTATGGGCAGTTTGAGCCACCCCATTTGTTTGACCATGTCACCAAACTAACCCGCGAATCTCGCTACGATACGCATATTTTGCAAGATTATAGCCGTGCTGAGTTTGATGAGCTAAACGCTTATATTGACCACTGCCGTGACCTTGATTTTGCCTACGCGGCTGTCAAACAGATGGAAGGCAAATATTTGGTACAAGATCGTGTTACTAAGCAAGTATTTGAAAGTCCTCAGTTTTTGTATATGCTCGTGGGCATGTGTTTGTTTGCAGGTTATGATAAACTTTATGATAAGGCGGCGCGTTTAGATTATGTAAAGCGGTTTTATGACAGTACGTCAACCTTCAAAATCTCACTGCCCACCCCGATTATGTCAGGGGTACGCACGCCTTCGCGCCAGTTTAGCTCTTGTGTGCTGATTGAGTGTGATGACAGCCTAGATAGTATCAATGCCACCACCAGTGCCATTGTGCGTTATGTGTCGCAGCGCGCGGGGATTGGCGTCAATGCGGGTCGCATCCGTGCACTGGGTAGCCCTATTCGTAGTGGCGAAGCTCAGCATACAGGCTGTATTCCTTTTTATAAGCTATTTCAAACCGCGGTCAAATGCTGTTCACAAGGGGGTGTGCGTGGCGGTGCAGCGACGTTATTTTACCCAATTTGGCATTTGGAAGTTGAAAATTTATTGGTACTCAAAAATAACCGCGGTGTAGAAGACAACCGTGTTCGCCACATGGATTATGGCGTACAAATCAATAAAACGATCTATCAACGTTTGATTAAAAATCAAAACGTGACCCTGTTTTCACCATCGGATGTACCAGGTTTGTACGATGCTTTCTTTGCCGATC
>CALAPG010000240.1 GCA_937889485.1 uncultured Moraxella sp.
TGAGTACCGCCAATATATCGAAAAAGATGCCGCCCTTGAACGGCGTTTTCAAAAAGTCTTGGTCGATGAGCCATCTGTAGAAGACACCATCGCAATTTTGCGCGGTCTTAAAGAGCGTTATGAGCTGCATCATGGTGTGGATATCCAAGACAGTGCCATCATTGCTGCCGCGCGCATGAGCCAGCGTTACATCACTGACCGTATGCTGCCTGACAAAGCCATTGACCTGGTGGATGAAGCCGCTAGCCGCCTAAAAATGGAACTTGATAGCAAACCTGAAGCCTTGGGCAAACTTGATAGCCGCTTGATTCAGCTAAAAATGCAGCGTGAAGTGCTCAAAAACGAAGACGATGAGGGGGCAAAATCGCAGCTTAAACTGCTAGAGAGCCAAATTGGTGAGCTTGAAAAACAATACGCCGATCTCAACGAAATCTGGCAAGCCGAAAAAGCCTTGGTCAAAGGCAGCCAGCAGCTCAAAGACGAACTTGACAAAGCCCGTATCGCCTATGACAAAGCCAATCGTGAAGGCGATTATGAAACCATGTCAAAACTGCAATACGAAACCATTCCGCAGCTAGAAAAACGCCTAAAAGAATCGGACATTGCCGAACGCCAAGAGCAAAAAGGCGAGCAAGGCAGCAAGCTACTTCGTAACAAAGTCACCGACAACGAAATCGCCGAAGTGGTGAGTGCTGCCACAGGGATTCCTGTCGCCAAAATGCTGCAAGGTGAGCGTGAAAAAATGCTGCACATGGAAGAAAAGTTGCATGAGCGCGTCGTTGGACAAGATGAAGCGGTGCAAGCGGTCGCCAATGCGGTGCGCCGTAGCCGTGCTGGGCTATCTGACCCCAACCGCCCGAGTGGTTCATTCTTGTTTTTAGGGCCAACAGGGGTCGGTAAAACCGAGCTGACCAAGTCACTTGCCAACTTCTTATTTGACGATGAAAACGCCATGATTCGCATTGATATGTCCGAATTTATGGAAAAACACAGCGTCAGCCGTCTGGTGGGTGCACCCCCAGGCTATGTGGGCTATGAAGAAGGTGGGGTACTCACCGAGGCAGTCCGCCGTAAGCCGTACAGCGTGGTACTATTTGATGAAGTAGAAAAAGCCCATCCCGATGTGTTTAATATCCTGCTACAAGTCTTGGACGACGGGCGCTTAACTGACAGCCAAGGGCGCGTGGTGGACTTTAAAAACACCGTGATTATCATGACATCCAACCTTGGCAGCCATAAAATCCAAGAGATGGCAGGTGATGCGTATGACGAAATCAAATCAGCGGTGATGAACTCGGTCAATCAGCATTTTAGACCAGAGTTTATCAACCGTATTGATGAAATCGTGGTCTTCCATCCGCTTGGGCAAGCCCAAATGGCAGGCATTGCCGAGATTCAATTGTCACGCTTGCGTCAGCGTCTGCAAGAGCGTGAGATGAGTATGGTACTGTCGGATGAAGCATTGAACCAGCTGGTTGAAGTCGGGTATGACCCTGTGTTTGGGGCAAGACCGCTCAAACGTGCCATTCAGCAAGAGATAGAAAATCCTTTATCTATCAAGTTGTTATCGGGTGAATTTGTCGCAGGGGATACCATCAAAGTGGATGTTGATGCCCAAAACAACTTAACCTTTGATAAACTGCGGATGAGCTAATCCGACTTGGCATGACAAAACCGCTGTCACTTGAGAGCGGTTTTTTTGTTTTCCCTAATGCTACAACTCAAGCTCAACATAAGCCTACCAAGGTTGCCACCAAAAAATCTTGCCAAAAAGATTGCCAAAAACAAGGTAAAGCCGCTACCAAGAATTTGCGTGCCAAATACCGAACCAATCCAGTACCACCACCGCTATTTTTACAGTATAATTCTTTTTATTTTATTATAGAATTAACAGGAAAAACACAATGTCTATCAAATCTGACCGCTGGATACGCCAAATGGCACAAGAGCATGGCATGATTAGCCCGTTTGAAGCAGGGCAAGTGCGTGTGGGTGAACAAGGGCAAAAACTGGTCAGTTATGGCACGTCAAGTTATGGCTATGATGTGCGCTGTGCCAGAGAATTTAAAGTCTTCACCAACGTGCATTCTGCGATTGTTGACCCCAAGCACTTTGATGAGCGCAGCTTTATTGATATCGTGGGCGATGAATGTATCATTCCGCCCAACTCGTTTGCGCTAGCGCGCACGGTGGAATACTTCAAAATCCCAAGGGATGTGCTGACCATTTGCTTGGGCAAATCCACTTATGCCCGCTGCGGCATTATCGTCAATGTCACGCCATTAGAGCCAGAATGGGAAGGGCATGTCACCCTAGAATTTAGTAATACCACCAACTTGCCCGCCCGTATCTATGCAGGCGAGGGCGTGGCTCAGATGCTGTTTTTTCAAAGTGACGCGGACGATGTGTGTGAGATGTCTTATAAAGACCGCGGCGGCAAATACCAAGGACAGACAGGGGTTACCTTGCCAAAGGCGTAATGGCAGATTAACCATCTTACTTTTATCACAAAAATTACCCACGTTAGTGGGGTTTTTTATGGGTTAGTTAAAGTATCAAAACCACT
>CALAPG010000241.1 GCA_937889485.1 uncultured Moraxella sp.
GGGGGGCGCTTATTTGACTAAACCGGCCATATTCACCATTGGCAATAATACCGCGCCAATAATGGTAACAATCGCCAGCGCCATCACTAAGATCATGATGGGTTCTAACAGGGATAACAGTTGCTTAATCGACGTTTTCACTTCAGCGTCATAAATATCCGCCACTTCACCTAGCAATTCCTCCATGCGCCCAGTTTCTTCACCGACGCGCAACATATGCAAGGCATAAGCGGGAAACACCCCTTTGCTTAATAATGTACGGGTAAGGCTTTCGCCTTGCTTAAGGCTATCGGCGGACTCTTCTACCGCGCGGGCAATCACACGATTACTAATCGTATTTTTTGCAATTTTTAATGCGCCCAACAGCGGTACACCATTGTGTAATAATGTGCCGAGGCTACGTGAGAAACGGGCGGTTTCAATCTTGCCAATCAGGTTACCCACAATCGGCCAATGTAATAGGCTGCGGTCAAAGCCCATTCGCGCCCGATCATTACTCAGCGTAAATTGCAACAGCAATAAAAAGCTCAGAAATATGCCCAATACCGCCCACCAATAATGTTGTAAGGTATTGGCTGCGCCAATTACGACTTTGGTTAAAGTGGGTAGTTCGCCGCCCATATCCTTAAACATTTGCACGAACTGCGGCACGACAAAGGTTAATAAGGCAATGATGGAAGAAACCGCCACAATTGCCAAAATGCCTCCCGTGTTTTTCCAAAATATTCTTCCACATTGAATACTAACACCGTGTTGCCGCTTCAACGTGGCTATTTTAAGCCATCCGCCGTTAATGGCAAAATCGCTCTATTGGGATATATCGCGACTATGTTAGTAATGGGATGGGTTTATAGCGAGTTACATGCCGCGTATATTGCCATGTTTGCCAACACGCCGCGCCTATTGTTTTAGCAATATTAAAGACCGCCTTGGGACAATATCACACAGTTACCTACTTAAATTGGCTATCTTTGTTGCAATGAGGATAAATGACAGTGCTATAATAGCCGCTACCATTTAGCCAGCAAAAAGGACTAGCCAATGACCGTTATCCAAAAAGACGACTTTATTAATTCAGTCGCCAATGCGTTTCAGTTTATCAGTTACTATCATCCCAAAGATTTTGTCGATGCCGTGTATGAAGCATGGCAAAAAGAAACCAACCCTGCCGCCAAAAACGCCATGGGACAAATTTTGGTCAATAGCCGCATGTCTGCGCTAGGACACCGTCCTATTTGCCAAGACACAGGCAGCGCTGTGGTATTTGTCGATATCGGCATGAACGTACAGTGGAATACCGACATGACCGTGGAAGAAATGGTCAATGAAGGCGTGCGCCTTGCCTACAACAACCCCGACAACCCACTACGCGCCTCTATCTTAGTTGACCCCATTGGCAAACGCCAAAACACCAAAGACAACACACCTGCCGTGGTGCATATCAGCATGGTCAAAGGCGATAAAGTTGACGTCACATGTGCTGCCAAAGGCGGCGGCTCAGAAAATAAATCAAAATTTGCCATGCTAAACCCATCAGATTCTATTGAAGAGTGGATTTTAAAAACCATTCCTGCCATGGGTGCAGGCTGGTGCCCACCAGGCGTATTGGGCATTGGTGTAGGCGGTACCCCAGAAAAAGCCATGCTACTTGCCAAGCGCTCACTAATGGATGAAATCAACATTCACGAACTACAAGCCAAAGCAGACAGCGGGGTAGCGCTTAATAGCGTTGAGCGCTTACGCCTTAATATGTATGAAAAAGTCAACGAACTTGGCGTTGGCGCGCAAGGCTTGGGCGGTCTAACCACCGTGGTGGACGTTAAAGTACTAGACTACCCAACCCACGCCGCCAGTAAAGCCGTTGCCATGATTCCAAACTGTGCCGCCACCCGTCATATCCACTTTACCCTTGATGGTAATGGTGAAGCAGACCTTCCCGTCCCGTCATTATCGGATTGGCCAGAAGTATCCTTTGGCTCAAACGACGTTATCAAAGTCAACGTCAATGAACTAACCAAAGAAACATTAAGCCAGTTTAAAATTGGCGACACCTTATTATTAAGCGGTAAAATCCTTACAGGGCGTGATGCCGCCCACAAACGCATGGTGGATATGCTAGACAAAGGCGAACCCCTGCCTGTAGATCTACAAAATCGCTTTATCTACTATGTTGGGCCTGTAGATGCCGTGGGTAAAGAAGTCGTAGGCCCTGCTGGTCCTACCACCTCAACACGTATGGATAAATTTACTGACCGCATTTTAGACCAAGGTCTCATTGGCATGATTGGCAAATCTGAGCGTAGCCCTGCTACTTGTGAAGTGATTGCCAACCATGGCGCAATTTATCTTATTGCCGTGGGCGGGGCAGCGTATTTGGTATCAAAAGCCATCAAAGCTGCCAAAGTATTGGCTTTTCCAGAGCTTGGTATGGAAGCTATTTATGAATTTGAGGTGGAAGACATGCCTGTCACCGTAGCGGTAGACAACCAAGGTCATAGCATTCACCGTTTTGACAAAGTAGCTCAGCAAGCCCAAGCCGTGATTGCCGAGCCACTACGTTTTGTGCCTTAACCATATCTCCTCTTTATCAAATATACTAGACACCTCCCCAAGCAAAATGGCTTGGGGATTTTTTATCATTGCACGTAAAATTGGATGATATGACAATATGTCAATGTCAGAATATCAAAGTAAAAAAATTACAGGGCAAAAAAATACCCAAATAACGCATTATTTGGGCAGGAGGAAAAGTTAAAGCGAATTATAATTATTGTTATCTTGTCAAACCGCCTTACACAAAAATAACATAAACAAGTAGTATCAACAGGCGTGCCGTCAAGGTAATAGAATTAACCCACACCTTGAGCCAAACGTCTTATACCGAATGCCTAGAGCAAACTGATGTATGCTGAAAAAAACGGAGAAAAATATTTGGTAAACTAATAACCTAACTA
>CALAPG010000242.1 GCA_937889485.1 uncultured Moraxella sp.
TCCGATCTCATGGATTTTGATCAAGTAGGACTAAGACATTTTCCCTAGAATCAAAATTACCCTCCCTAAAAAGCGAAAAGTCCCGATGAATCCACCGAGACTGTAACGCCGACTGGGCACCCCCAATCCATTTATGGTTTAAACTGTAACATAATCAGGCTTTCAAGGCAAATGATTTAATCATTTAGAAGCACACCTGCCCCAATACCACCGCTTTATTTGCCCCTGTCACGCTAGGCAGATTGCTAGGCGCATTGATAAGGGTCTGCTGAGCCAGCCACGCAAAGGCAGTCGCTTCTACCCATAAAGGTGACAAGCCAATATCAGCCGTAGTGGTGACTAGCCACTGCGGCAGATGCGCCTGTAGCCGCGCCAATATTAGCCCATTGTAGGCACCGCCACCACAGACAAACAGCTCACCTGTGACGTTATCTGTTGTATACATGATCGCCTGTGCCACAGAAACAGCAGTCAGCTCGCTTAGCGTGGCTTGCACATCGGCAGGCGAGTAGGCAAGGTTTGGGTGTTGATGGGCAACTTGCTCAAGGATGCTATCCACCCATGCCATGTTAAAATCTTCACGCCCTGTACTCTTGGGGGCAGGCAAGGCAAAATACGGGTGGGCAAGTAATGCCTTTAATAATGGCTCAATCACTTGCCCCGAGCGCGCCCAGTCGCCATTTTTGTCATAGCTTTGCTCGGTATGACGCTGGCACCACGCATCTATCAACAAATTTGCCACCCCTGTATCAAAACCTATCACATTGTCCGTGCCGTCAAGTACGGTGATATTGGCGATACCCCCAAGGTTAAGAATGACCCGACGTTTATTGCTTTGCCCAAACATGGCTTGGTGAAAGGCAGGAACCAGCGGCGCACCCTGTCCGCCCACTGCCATATCACGGCGGCGAAAATCACTGACCACCGCAATGCCTGTGCGTTCCGCCAATGTATTGGGGTCAAGCAGTTGTAGGCTAAAGCGCCACTGCGGGCGGTGGCGTACCGTCTGCCCATGACAGCCTATCGCCATGACTTCATCGGGGGTGACTTGGGCTTTTTCAAGCAACCCATTGACAAGGCTTGCCGCAAACTCGGCATAAAACACACTTGCCCAGCCAAACACATCCAGCTCACTTTCAAACGCCAAACGGTTGTTTTTTATCAAATCTGCCACGCCATTGGGCTGCGTCAGTGTCAACAGTACCGCGCGCAAATCATCGGGAAACGGTGCACTCACCGTTGCCAATATTTCAACAGGTTCATCATTGTCGTCATCAATCTCATAAAACTGACACAGCACCGCATCCAGCCCATCAAGACTGGTACCACTCATCATGCCAACGACATACGGCGAATCAGCAAGGAGGTTACTTGGCGGTTGTTGTTCCTCGCTTGTCATCATATCGTTCATAACTTCGGTGAAATGGCTAAAAAATCCTTCATCAAAGGGCAGTGACGTGGGTAGGGGTTGGCTCATCATCATTTCTCAGTATTAGGGGAAGATTGCAATGGATTATAGCATAGCAAAAGCGCGCCTTATTTTGCGCGCAAAGTTTGCTATAATGCCAATCGTCAATTTTTTTTTACCACTATATTGACCATATGATGATGACAAGAAGAGGCACAACACCATGACTAATACCCCCAATTTTTTACCCGCTGAAGAACAATTAAAACTCATCCAGCGTGGCACGCATGAGATTATCTCAGAAGACGATTTACTCAAAAAACTCAAACTAAACCGTCCGTTACGCATCAAAGCAGGGTTTGACCCAACCGCACCCGATTTGCATTTTGGGCATACCGTGCTCATCAACAAACTTAAGACCTTTCAAGATTTGGGGCATGAGGTGCTGTTTTTGATTGGTGACTACACCGCCAAAATCGGTGATCCGTCAGGCAAAAACACCACCCGTCCGCCCTTGTCTAATGAACAAGTGCTTGAAAATGCCCAAACCTACAAAGAGCAGGTATTTAAAATCCTAGACCCTGCCAAGACCCAAGTGGTGTTCAACTCCGAATGGTTTGGCAATATGTCTGCAGGCGATATGATTGCCCTTGCCAGTCAGCTTACCGTCTCTCGGATGCTAGAGCGTGATGATTTCTCAAAACGCTACGCATCACAAACCCCGATTGCCATTCATGAGTTCTTATACCCACTGGTACAAGGTTATGACTCCATTGCCCTGCGCGCCGATGTCGAGCTTGGTGGTACGGATCAGACCTTTAACCTACTGATGGGGCGCACCCTACAATCTCGCTATGGTCAAGAGCCGCAAGTGTGTATCACTGTGCCGATATTAGAAGGCTTGGATGGCGTCAATAAAATGTCAAAATCACTGGGCAACTACATCGGCATTTATGACAATGCAGGCTCAATGTACCAAAAAATCCTATCCATGCCTGATAGCTTGATTGAACGCTATTTTGAGCTACTGAGCTTTAAGCCGATGGATGAGATTGAAGTTTTGCTGAAAGAAATGGCAGAGGGACGTAATCCGCAAGAAATCAAACGTATATTGGCGTTAGAGCTGATTGAGCGTTTCCATGATAAAGCCGCGGCAGACAATGCCCACCAGTCCGCAGGTAATCGCCTAGCCGATGGGGAACTGCCTGTGGATTTGCCTGAGATTACCCTAAGTCTTGAGGGTCAACCCCAGCTATTTATCACCCAAGTGCTAAACCAAGCCAATTTGGTCAAAAACTCGGCACAAGCCAAAGATTTTCTCAAAAACCAAGCGGTAAAAGTTGATGGAAACGTGGTGGATGCAGGCTTTGCACTGACCGCAGGGCAAACCGTGGTGATTCAAGCTGGCAAAAAGGCGTATGCCAAAGTGACGGTTGAATGAAAGCCGTCTTTCTTGACCGCGCCACATTCTCAAGCGATTTGGAATTAAAACCCCCAAACGGACTCAGCGATTACCAAGTCTATGAGCAAACGCCCAATGATGCTCAAACAATCATTGAGCGTTGCCAACATGCCGATATCATCATCACCAATAAGGTCAAGCTGACCGCTGAAGTGATTGCCAAGCTCCCTAAGCTCAAACTCATTCAGCTCACCGCCACGGGCATGGATAATGTGGACAAAGCCGCTTGCGATAGGCAGGGCATCGCCCTACAAAATGTCGCAGGCTACGCGGTCAAAAGCGTGCCTGAGCATACCTTGATGCTGATACTCTCGGTCATGCGAGCGTCTCGCCACTATCACAACCAAGTGGTGCAAGGCGAGTGGCAGACAGATGGGCGATTTTGTCTGCTAGGTACGCCTTTGATTGACCTTGAAGGCAAAACGCTGGGCATCATCGGCTATGGCACGATTGGCAAGCGCGTTGCCGAGATTGCCAAAGTTTTTGGCATGAGGGTATTGATTGCCGAGCATCAAGGCAGAGTGCCAAGAAACAGCGACTATACCGCATTTGATGACGTGCTTGGCAAGTCCGATATCATCACGCTACATTGTCCGTTGACCGCTGCGACCCATCATCTTATCAATGATGAGACGATTGCAAAAATGGCAAAACAACCCTTGATTGTCAATGTGGCGCGGGGCAGCGTGGTAGATAGTGGTGCGGTGGTGGATGCCGTGAACGCTGGCAAGATTTTGGGCTATGCCAGTGATGTGTTTGAAGATGAGCCGATACGTGATGACGACCCGTTATTGACACTAAGAGACCACCCGAGAGTGATGCTGACCCCACACAATGCGTGGGGCAGCGTCAATGCCCAGCTGACACTTTGGTCGATACTGTGTGAGCAAGTGCAACGCTTTATCCATGATAATGTTTGGGAGTGAGAAGCCATGTCATTAATTTTGCCCACAGATTTTGCCCTGTCGCTTGCCAAGGTCACCCTCCTGCCCTTAACCTGTGAGCATACCCATGATTTGGCACTGGCTTGTCAAGATGGCAACTTGTGGGAGCTTATCTATACGAGTACGCCAACCCCAGACAGCGTTAGCGACTATATCCAAACGGCAATCACCACCCCTGACCGCATCGCCTTTGCGGTGATAGATGACGCCACGGGCAACGCAATCGGCACGACCAGCTTTCATGATATCCTACCTGCGCCCAAACGCCTTGAAATCGGCTATACATGGTATGCCCAACGTTATTGGCGCACCCATGTCAATACCGCTTGCAAACTGATACTCATGAGCTATGCCTTTGACACCTTGGGCTATCAGACGGTGGGCTTACGTACCGATATTTTAAATACTCGCTCTCAGCGCGCCATTGAGCGATTGGGCGCAACCAAAGACGGCATCATCCGTGGTAATCGCCTAAGCAAAGACGGCAATATTTCGGATACGGTGATGTATAGCGTGATTGCAAGTGAGTGGCAAACCATTAAAGAAAATCTGACTAGCAAACTGGATCAATCATGAACAAACTACAAACAGAAGAAATCATCACAGGTACAGGTAAGATGGCTAGCCGTGGCGCACTCATCACCGCCCACTACACAGGCTATTTGCCAGATGGCACGGTATTTGATTCATCACACAGCCGTGGGCAACCGTTTGAAGCTGTTATCGGTACAGGACGCGTCATCAAAGGTTGGGATATTGGCATACTAGGCGGTGACTATGCCAAAGCGATTGGCTATGATGCCCACGTTGAACATTTAGACGCATTAACCCCCATGCAGGTGGGTGGCAAACGCAAACTTATCGTCCCCAGTCACCTTGCCTATGGGGAGCGTCAAATTGGAAAAATTCCCCCCAATTCAGACTTGACCTTTGAGATTGAATTGCTTGATGTCAAAACCCGTGATGATTAACCTTTGTTGATAGATAGCCCCTGTTGATGGATAACCCATGACCCAAGATTATTTTGCTGACCGCGCTAGCACCTTTGACCAAGGCGCACATCGCGTCAGAAATGTTGACCATATCGCCCATGCCATTTGCCAACGTGTTAGCTTAACCCAAGACATGACCATCATGGACTTTGGGGCAGGCACGGGGCTACTGCTTGAGCGGATTGCCCCACAAGTCGCCCATTTGATTGCCGTGGACACCTCGCCTGCGATGCTAGCAGAACTGACCAAAAAACGCCCACAGCTAGGTAGTGAGCTGACCTGCATCACCGCCGATATCACCAGCGACTCTCAAGCATTGGATAGCTGGGTGGGGCAGCTTGACGGCATTGTCTCCTCCATGGCACTGCATCATGTCAAACACACCCAAACGCTGCTGCGTGAGTTTTATCGGCTGCTCAAGCCCACAGGGTTTATCGCGTTGGCGGATTTGGACAAGGAAGATGGCAGTTTTCATGGTGATAGGGCGACCAATGCCGCCAAAGGCGTGCAGCATTTTGGCTTTGACAGAGTCGCCTTGCAGCAGTTAGCTGAGTCAGTAGGCTTTGGGTCGGTGGACTTTATCACTGCCAATACCCTACAGCGTCCGCAAGGCGATTTTCCCGTATTTTTGCTAACCGCAACCAAAAACCATCGCGAGGCTCACTATGACCAACCCACACCTTAGGCTAGGCATCTATCAGCACTATAAAGGCAATCGGTATCAAGTGCTGCACCTTGCCAAGCACAGCGAGACCGAAGAGGACTTGGTGGTATATCGGGCGCTTTATGGGCAATACGGGGTTTGGGTACGCCCGCTTGGTATGTTTAAAGAGATGGTGGCGGTGGAGGGTAAGTCTGTGCCTAGATTTGAGTTAATCCAACCAATCGCTGGTTGAGAATCATGTGGGGTGTAGGGTATAGACAATATGTCCCACCCATTACAATTCTAAGCAGTAAAAACCTTAGACAATAAAAATCTTAGAGAATAAAAATATTAGGCAATAAAAAACCCCAAACTAAGTAGCTTGGGGTTAATTAGATTGATGATGGTGGCGTGGGGCAGGATCGAACTGCCGACACACGGATTTTCAATCCGTTGCTCTACCGACTGAGCTACCGCGCCATTTTGTTGCTCATCAATGAGGCGCTATTAAACTAAAAAATCAACGGTATGTCAAGCTTTTTTTAAAAAAATATAATATTTTTATGCCAAACACGGCTTAAATCAGCTCATACATGACTAAAATGCGATGAATGGCAGCGCAGCCTGGTACAAAACGGGTATTGCCTTTTTTGCGTTCAAGGTCGGTGACTTGTTTGACAAATTTTGCGGCAATACCGCGCCCTCGATTGGCAGGGTGAACCACAAGGTACTGTAATAGGCAGCTGCCCTCAATGCCTTCATTAAAACAGCCAATGGCGGCAATGGGCTTGTCATTAAACATACCAAGATACAGACGGTCACCTTTGGCAAAGGCTTTTTCAAAAAAAGCAGTAGCAGCGTTGCCTGAGGCAAACTCGGGGGATGTATCATACAGTTTTTCGATACGTAGTTTGAGCGCTGGCTCATCAAGGTGATGTTGCTCAAAACTTTGAATAGCGGTGGATTCTAAAGGCATGGTATATTCCTGCTGTTGGGTAAAAGCGGTTGGCAAGAGGGTTTGGGTGAAAACCTTGGTTAGGTTGATATCTTTATTATACCATGAACATAACCCTGTCATTTTGATCCGCCGCTGCGGCATTTTTTGGTGCGTTGACATAGGGCACCACGTTTAAGGATTGTTAGGTATTGATTATGGTTTCATTGATTTCGCCTTCTAAAACATCGGCTCATCATCACCATAGCCGCCCATTGACCAAGGGAGAAAAAGCGATTGCTTATAGTGTATTTGGTGATGCCCTACAGCTTGATAATATTCGCCTAAAAACTGCCTGGTGGGTACTCAAAGGCTATGCCGTAAGCCCCAATGGGCATGTGTATTTTCATCCAGCGGATTTTTGTGAGGATTTTAGCCAGCAAAGCTTGGGGCAGCGCGCGTGGCTGGTGCACGAACTCACCCATATTTGGCAGATTCAGCAGGGGGTGCAGGTTTTTTGGCGGGCGCTGCTTAATCGCCGCTATGGCTATCAATTGCAGCCCAATCGGTTGTTTGCAAGTTATGGGGTAGAGCAGCAAGCACGCATGGTGGAGGATTATTATAAGCGGCGCGAGCAACAACAAAATGAGCAGCCATGGGTAGCAATGATTCCGTTTGCGCCCGCCAGCCGTTGCCAAATCCCTATATTTGGTTAGGATCGGTGTGGGTAAAAGCTTAAGGTTAGGTTAAGCAAATGCGTGTAACATCGCGTGATTCAGCCAGTTTTTTTTGTATTTTTTTTTGTATAATGGCGCTTTAGGATAGTCGTAAATAAAGTGAGCATAGGAATGGCAATGGCAAATTCTCGTTGGGTTGCAAAGTTGCAGCAGGGCATTAATGCCTACGTACTGATGGCGCTGGTCGCCATTTTTTTGACCTTAACCGCCAATATTACTTTTTTTAGTCAAGTAAATGCAGTTTATCCATTTTTGCAACACGTGGGCTTTGTATTGTCGCTTGGCGTGGTTGTTATTGGAATTATGTTGCTGCTCATGGTACTGACAGGCTATCGCTATACCCTAAAAGCGGTCTTGATTTTTTTGTTGCTAAGCGCAGCAGTCACCGCCTATTTTACCGACACTTACGGTACGGTATATGATGTCAATATGCTGCAAAATGCGTTACAAACCGACAAGGCAGAAAGCGCGGATTTGTTTAATCTAAATTTTATTATGCGCGTGCTGCTGCTTGGGGTGTTGCCTAGTGTGTGGGTGGCGTGGCAAAAGATTAATTTTGCGCCGCTCAAGCGTAGCCTTTGGCAACGGGGGCTGGCGCTTTTGTTTAGTTTGGCATTGGTTGGGCTGCCTATTTTTGCTTTGGGTCAAAATTATGCCAGTTTTTTTCGTGAACATAAGCCATTAAGAAGCTATACCACGCCACTCACGCCTATTTATGCGCTAGGCAAATTGACCAGTCTACAAATCAATAAAGCGCGCGCCCCCAAAGAACAAATTATGCACGCCACGGACGCGGTGCAATCTAGCCTGCCTAGCAGTCGTAAGCCCAAACTGATGGTAATGGTGGTGGGCGAGACCGCGCGCGCTGACCATGTACAAATGAATGGCTATGACCGTGTGACCTTCCCCCAAATGGCAGCAACGGCAGGGGTCACCAACTTTAGCCAAGTGATTGCTTGTGGCACATCAACCGCCTATTCTGTGCCTTGTATGTTTAGCTATGTGGGTATGCAAGAGTATGATGTGGACACCGCAGGCTATCATGAAAATGTGCTCGATACCCTGCACCGCCTCAACGTCAATATTTTATGGCGCGATAATAACTCCAGCGCCAAAGGTGTCACCGACCGCTTACCCGCCAGCGTATTTGCGGATTATAAAACCGATAAAAATAACCCCAGTTGCCATACCAACCCGTATGGGGAATGCCGTGATGTGGGGATGTTGGTAGGGCTTGATGACTACGTCAAGCAGCATGCTAACCAAGATATCTTGATTGTATTGCATCAGATGGGCAACCATGGTCCTGCTTATTTTAAACGCTATGACAAGCCATTTGAAAAATTTACCCCAGTTTGCCAAAGCAACGAGCTTGCCAAATGTGACCCCAAAACCGTCATCAATGCCTTTGACAACGCGTTACTAGCCACCGATGATTTTTTGGCAAAAACGGTCAACTGGCTCAACCAATACGACAACCAGCATCAAGTGGCAATGCTATACGTGAGTGACCATGGCGAAAGTTTGGGTGAAAACGGTATCTACTTGCATGGCATGCCTTACAAAATCGCCCCAAAAGCGCAAAAACATGTGGCATCGATGTTTTGGGCAGGCAAAAACTCAGGCATTCAAAGCGTGCCTAGTGATACAAGCCTCACTCACGACGCCATCACGCCAACACTGTTAACCTTATTTGATGTGCGTACCCAAGCCCTACAGGGTAAACCCTTGTATATCAAAGCAGATTAGTTATGACTGTCAACTTGCCTCAGCGCTCTGTTAAGATAAGCCGCTGCCCTAGCCTGACTATCAAAAAATTTAGCGCCCTACAAGCCTTACTAGGCTTGGCAGCGGTATTGTTGTTCACGGCAGTATTTGAGCATAGCGCGCTTGATTTGGCGGTAAGTCAGCATTTTTATGTCACCCATACGGGTTGGCTAATTGCCAAAAGTGCCCTATTGCCAGACTTGATTTTTTATGACATTCCCAAAAAAACGTTAATTATTTTTGAGATTTATTTGCTAATGGCGCTACTACAGCGCTACGTGTCTGCGTTAGCCGCCCCGCCGCGGTGGCTGCACGGTTTGGTACAAAAAACGGCATGGTTTCGGGTTTTTCTGCCGTTATCACTGGCTGAAATGGGCTATGTGGCGGCTGCGATGGTATGCGTGCCATTGATCACCGCGTCGCTTAAAGGCGTCACCCATGTGGTGTGCCCAAGCCATTTACAGATTTTTGGCGGTGAGTTTGCTTATCTGAGTATTTGGCAAAATATGCAAGCGGGAACAGATGCCAAGTGTTTTCCTGCTGCCCATGCCAGTGCTGGGTTTGCGTTATACGCGTGGGCATTTGTGCCAAGTTTATGGCAGTATCGCTGGCGTATTGCCACAGCCGTCACCGTACTGGCGTGGCTTATGGGTGGCTACAAAATGCTAATCGGCGACCATTTTTTGAGCCACACCGTGGTATCGATGTGTTTGGCATGGACGATTTGTAGTGCGCTGGCTTGGTTGTGGTGCCGCTATTATGATGCGTGTGCCTAGCGGCTCATACGGTTTTTTTGGCTATTTTTTTGACGTCTCTAACGGGTTGATGGTCATTACCACTTTATAGCCGTTAGGGTGTCTTGCGGTTAAGCGGCTAGGCAGGGTTGTTGTGGTGTTGGCATAGCTAAATTGGGCTTGCCAATCGCCATTTTGCGCGCTGATTAAGCGAGATTGCGGGTCTTGCTGGCTATGACTATCGCTGGGCGCAGATTGCCCTTGGATCCAATAAGATAGCTGAGAGATGGGTGCTTGCCAGCCTGTGGCTTGTAATATTAGTGCTTCTGGGGTGGCGGCGTTGATTGTGCCTTTGTCATTGGTGAGGGTGGCAGATTGACCGTTGTAGCTAATATTGGTTTCGCCTGCATTGAGTGCGCCTGCTAGGTTAATGGCAAAATTTTGTCCTTGCTGTGACCACACATAAAACGCACTGCCTGCTTGTTTTGGGGTGGTGACACCAATTTTACCATTGATGGTAAACTGTGCAGTAGGAGGCGTCGATACGGCATCGGCAGTATTGGCAGCGTGTGGCGCTGTGTCAGAGGGGGTGGTGACGGGTGCTGGCGCTGGTATCGTGGTCGCTACCACGGGTGTGGGGGCAGCGTTGGGTGCTTTTTGCAGGGATTGACAGCCCGATAAGGTGACAAGCCCAAGCGCGATCACGGCAGTGCTAGATAATGGGCGAGTGATGTGACAACGTGATAAAAAATCCATAAAAACCTCAGTAATACGCCGTTCAAAAAATTTAATCGGGCGTTTTTGATGTTGTGATTGCAGGGTGACTATTTGTTGGGTATTTGCACTCTGTCTTAGGCATATTATCTTAGACATGTTAAGCGCTTTTTGCTTAATTGCACAAAAATAGTGACTGCGTAGTGGTGCGTGGGTGAGTGTGCTGTGCCACACTGCAAATGCTAAGTTGCCACAGACGCAGCGCTCCAGATTAAGCGTTAAGGATTAATTGATTTTTTCGGGTTGGTAATCAAGCTCGTTGCGTAAAATCTGTTCTATGCGCGTGGCTTCTGTTTGGTTGCCCAAATTTTGATAGGCTTGCTGCAGCAGCAAACCACTAATCACATCAGGAATAATATCAAAATTGTCTGACAATAAGCTGATGACGGCAGCATTATCAGCTTGGTGCAGCGCTTGCTGTGCCAAAATTTGCCGCGCTTTTAGCCCCACCTCTTTATCATTGACCAAAGGCGCTAATAACCCTGCCACTTCCTCGCTGTTTTGTTTAAGATTGACCAACGTTTGTGCATATGCTAGCAAATAATCCATATTGCTGGGCGAAAGGCGTAGCAGCTCTTTTAGCAAACGCAGCTTGGCAGCAAAATCTTCCTCAGGCAGTAACTGTACTTTGGCAAATAAAATATCACTATTCTCGGGTAAACTGGTTTGGGCGCTATTTAACAGTGCCAACGCTTGTGGTAACTGGTTGTCTTGACGCAAGATATTGGCTTGCAATATATAGCTTTGGGCGGTAAAACGGTCAAATTGTTCGCGTAATTTGATGGCGCTAGCGATCGCCTCGCTATAGCGCTGCTGACTGAGCAATAACTCAATTTGCTGTTGGCGAGATTTTAGCACCAAATCTGGCTGCATGACTTTACCATAAAAAACAATGGCATCGCTAATTAGCGCTTGGCGCTCGGCGCTCACCGCAAGATAATAATACGCTTGATCTTTAAAGTTGGCGCTGGCGGTGAGTTGCCTCAGCAGTTTGTTGGCAGCTGTGTAGTGCTTGAGGTCTAACCCTACCAACGCTGCCAATAGCTTGATTTCTTCATCTGCCAAAAATTTTTTGTTGGCGGGTGCATTTAATTGCTGCCAGACTTGTTGGCTTTTACCTTGATTGAGCAAATAGCGAATTTGATAAATAAATAACCCTTTATTGGTGGGCACCGCTTTGCGTGCTTGCTCAATAAACACACTCACCGCTTGGGGGGTAGTTAATGCTTGCAAAATATCGGCTTTTAGAGTCAAAAAAGCAGGACTTTTTGGGTTTTTTTTGAGGGCTTTGTTAATCTCAACCAACGCGGCTTTGGGTGACTGAAATTGCAATAACAGCCCTGCTTTCATGACCAACAATGACGGATTATTTTTGATATCAAGCTTGTTGAGCGTGCTTAATAACTCGGCTTGGTCACGGGTTTGGGTAGGATAAATTCCAATCAAAATTTGGCTAAGATCGGCATCGGGATCATATTGCAAAATTTGATTGAGTTTTTGTCCTGCCAGCTCATACTGGTGCGCTTTAAGTGCCAAATGGGTTACATAAAAAATAGCGGGAATATGATCGGGGTTTTGTTGCTGCCAGTCATTGGCAAAAATCAAGGCGTCTTCGGGCTGCTCATGCTGCAAAGATAACCCGAGCGCCCGTTCAAATACAGGGGCGGCATCTGCCAAAAAAGATTGTTGTTTGTAAGTAGCGAGCGCCTGTGGCATCCGCCCACGATCGGCATCAAACTCTGCCATCATAATCGCGTATAAACTAGGCTGGGCGCTGGCTTGTTGGGTGCTAAGCGCCGCCACAGGTGGCAAAGTAGCCGTCGCTGCCACGAGCGGCGAAGCCAATCCGACCGTTATCACCAAACTTGTCGTAGAACTAAGCCTAAAAAATGATAAAAAAAAGTTAGGCGCTAACCATAAGCGACCACGCGGCACAATATTTTGCCAACCGTGTACCACAAAAAACGTTGCCAGAGAGTTGGGCAACCATTTTATTAAGAAGGGTGAAAATAAGTTTAACATCCAAAATTTTATACTGACCGTTGGGTAAAAAGGGCAAAATGCAGGGACATCACCGCCGCTACTAACAACAAAAATCTAACCACGGCGCGTTTAAACAAGCAATAAGTTGTCTATCATATCGGGTTAAAAAATAATATGTAACAAAATGTTGAAAAAT
The DNA here is from genome assembly GCA_937889485.1 of uncultured Moraxella sp. Taxonomy (GTDB): domain Bacteria; phylum Pseudomonadota; class Gammaproteobacteria; order Pseudomonadales; family Moraxellaceae; genus Faucicola. Next base: position 12,575 of record CALAPG010000242.1, read on the forward strand.
AAAATGTGATTATACCCACAGTCTAGGATTAACTATGTAGAAATACTGTTAACTCGATTAAGTGGGGATAAATGCGGCATGACAGGTTTTTGGTGTAGTAACGCCAAATTTTGCTATTTTTTATCCTCCGTTGCCGTAAAACCACCGACTTCAGGCGGTGGATATAAGGCA
>CALAPG010000243.1 GCA_937889485.1 uncultured Moraxella sp.
GACATGCTCGGGGCGATAAAAAAACTGCCCCTTGGTCATCTCATTGACGGGTTGCCAATTTTCCATGCCCTCATGCCACATCAAATCGGTTAACAACACTTGCCCTGACGCCAGCATTTGGTTTAACTGTTCAAGATTGTAAGGGCCCGCTTGTACATTGTTACGGGCAAGAAATATATACATGTAACTACTCTGCTTAAAGTGAATAATAATGCTTAGCCAAGCGAAAACCATACAAACACGGACGCTGGCAATGATTAATTATAGTACGGGTGTGCCCAAAGAAATGCAAGTATTTGCCGCAAAGTAGCAGATGCCCTAACGCGACTATATGTGTTATGCGCCAATAAAAAAGACCAGTAAACACTGGTCTTTTTGCTTAATCATCACGTTTATAGGACAATTAGAAGCTTTTTACATAAGATACACCATATACCCATGGGCTAATATCCACAGTGCCAGCATCTTTATCGTTTAGTTTTACATCTGTTTTTAAATCAATATAGCGGGCATCTACACGTACTGCATCTGTAGAGGTTAATTTAAAATCAACACCCACATGACCTGCCGCGCCTACGCTGTCTTTAAGCTCAAATTTGGTATTGTCACCTGTGTATAGGCGTTCTTTGAAGAACGTAGTGTAGTTAACGCCTGCACCCACAAATGGCTTAACTTTGCTGTTTAAACCATCAAAGTGATAGTTCACAGAAAGTGTAGGTGGCAAATGCTGGGTATGACCTTGGATTTCTGTAGCGCCCGCTTTTACGGTGATGTCATGCTCAAATGGCAACGCACCCAATACTTCAATACCCACGTTATTCATTGGAAAATATTCAACCGTGATAGATGGCTTGGTATCAGCATCTACGGTTGCAGTTAAGCCATTGTTTAACGTGCTAGCATCACTTTTAGGATCAACGTAAGCGGCGCCCACGCCCACAGTCCAAGTGCCTGCAGGCACAGCAAAAGCAGAAGTTGCACCCAGTGCAGCCAAAGATGCTAAAACAATTGAACGTAATTTCATTATTAATTCTCCAAAGAACATCACACAAACATAATGGTAACAACAAAAAGTAGGGGTCTTGTATAAAAACACACCAAAAGGTCTTATTTATCATCACCAGATAGCAATATAACCAGTTAAGCCACTAAAACAGCCATCAAATTTGGCGACTAACTTGAGATTAGCTTAACAGTTAAGTATTTATTAATCAATTACATTTATTCATGAATGCGTCATAATTTTAACTAAAAGTATGCTAAAATCCCAAAAAACACTACCTAATACTTCCGCCCAAAAAATACGTGCTCGCTTATTATGTGTCCTAACGCTATTGATATAACCGCCATAAAGCCCGATTGCCCGTGGTTTGATTTACTCGATATTTTTGATTTAACAACAATAAGTTTGGCAGAAACCCTTACTATAAATGTGGAATTTTTATTAAATAATTTTTTAGAAATTTTTAACAATAATCATAAGCTGATGACTGCTAAGGGTTACCCAATTAAATTTGTCAGTCAAGAAAATTTGCCAGCAGGTGAAGCGTATGAGAGCTTTATTGCCAAAACTGGGAGTATTCCTACCCGTAATAACTACCACGATTTTTTTAATGGGCTGATTTGGCTTAATTTTCCCCAAACCAAATTAACCTTTAACGCGCTGCATGCCAAGGACATTAGCGAGCATGGCGTGACTGCCACGCGCACCTCGCTACGCAATGCGTTAACCTTGTTTGATGAAAATGGCGGTGTAGTGGTTAGTAGTGACTATTCATTATTACAGGCGTTACAGCAGTTCAATTGGCAAGATGCCCTATACCATACCCGCGGTTTATGGCAAGCTGACACGCCGCAAGCGGCATTTTTTCCTGTGGGACATGCGTTATTAGAAAAGCTAATGACGCCAAGAAAAAACATCACTAGCCATACGCTACTGCTACACGTAGCGCCGTGTTGGTTTGAACAATCATTAAGCGAGCAGCGTCATAAGCTAGA
>CALAPG010000244.1 GCA_937889485.1 uncultured Moraxella sp.
GGGTTTTGTTGACCGCTTGGCTTTGGTTAGATAGCCCATAACCTTTGACCGTTTTTACTAGAATTACGGTAGGTTGACCTTTTGATTTCATTGCCTCGCTAAATGCGGCATAGACCTTCATCGGGTCATGCCCACCGCGGTCTAGGTCTTGAATCTCTTGGTCTGTCCAGTCTTTAACCATCTCTGCCAATTCTGGGTATTTTCCAAAGAAAAACTCGCGAACAAATTTGCCATCACGGGCTTTGTACACTTGGTATTCGCCATCCAACGTCTCAAGCATACGGTGTTTTAGTGCGCCTGTGTGGTCTTTATCAAGTAAGGTATCCCATTTGCCACCCCAGATAACTTTGATTACCCGCCAGCCAGCACCACGAAATACTGATTCTAGTTCTTGAATAATCTTACCATTGCCACGTACAGGGCCATCCAAACGCTGTAAGTTACAGTTAATCACCCAAATTAAATTTTCGAGATTTTCACGCCCTGCCAGCGAAATTGCGCCCAAGCTTTCTGGCTCATCGGTTTCACCATCGCCCAAAAATGCCCAAATTTTGCGTCCTTCTTTTGGAATCAAGCCGCGATTTTCAAGGTATTGATGAACATGGGCATGATAAATTGACATGATAGGTCCCAAACCCATCGACACGGTTGGAAACTGCCAATAGTCGGGCATCAAATAAGGGTGTGGATAGCTAGACAAGCCCTTGCCGCCCACTTCACGGCGAAAATTGGTCAGTTGTTCTTCACTAAGACGACCTTCCAAAAATGAACGAGCATACATCCCTGGTGAGCCATGACCTTGATAATAAATCATGTCCCCGCCAAAACGCTCATTGGCAGCCCGCCAAAAATGGTTAAAACCTGTTTCATACAGGGTGGCGCTTGAGGCAAAGGTGGCCAAGTGACCGCCCAAGTCATCATCATTTTTATTGGCGCGCATCACCATGGCAATGGCATTATAACGAATGATAGCGCGAATTTTTCGCTCAAGGGTCAAATCACCAGGATAAGAAGGTTGGTCTTCAACAGGAATGGTATTAATATAGGCGGTATCAAGGCGATTCACACGCAGCCCTTCTTGCACCGCCTTGTCATAAAGCGCTTTTAATAAAAAAGTGGCGCGTTTTTTATCAGTGTGTTTGATGACCGAATCAAACGCATCAAGCCATTCTTTGGTTTCTTGGCTATCGGGGTCATTAAAATATTGCATGATCGTTCCTTCTTGCAGCAATGAGTACCATCCTTGGAAATCACAAATCACCTAGAATGGACTGGGACTAAAAAAAATTATCAAATTTGAGAAAACCATGTCTGGCAACACTCTCTACAAATATTTTAGCGCAAATTCAAGTTTTTGGGCTTTTGCAGCTTTTTACCATATATTTAGTAAATAAATAGTAGCAAGGAAAGCCACTGTCAATCCAAAAAAAAGCCACTATTCCAAAAAAAAAGTGGCTTAAAGGCGAGTATTTAATCTAAAAACGTGTATCTTATAACAAAACTCGAATAAAATTTATTGATTATTTCTTGACGTGATACTAAAAAATCGCCAAATGTTATTTTTTTGTCTGTGCAACCGTATAAGCGGGGCGGCTGTGGCATTTGTTCAACCAATTATGAATATTGGTATATTTTTTATCTAGACTGTTGGT
>CALAPG010000245.1 GCA_937889485.1 uncultured Moraxella sp.
TTGCTTCCCCGATTGGTTGGCAGCGCCTACTGGCTGCCATCCTGACTATAGTTGACCTCGGCTATTACCATAAGTTGTTACTATAGATTGACGTCATATTCCCCATTCAAAACTGATTGTAAAAGAGTATATGATGACTTCATCGAATCCCAATTCCCTCGTTATACCCGACACACTCACCATTGGCGCGCGTACCTTTAATTCACGCTTGCTGGTCGGGACAGGTAAGTATCAAGATTTGGCACAAACAGGCGAAGCGATTGCCCAAAGCGGCGCAGAAATTGTCACGGTGGCAATTCGCCGCGTTAATATTGGACAAAAAAAAGACGAGCCAAACCTACTGGATGTGATTTCTCCTGACCGATACACCATTTTGCCCAATACCGCAGGCTGTTTTGATGCCGATAGCGCCATTCGTACTTGCCAACTGGCGCGCGAGCTGCTAGATGGGCATAATTTGGTCAAACTTGAAGTGCTGGGTGATGAAAAAAACCTGTATCCCAATGTCATTGAGACCGTCAAAGCCGCTCAAGTGCTGATTGATGATGGTTTTGATGTGATGGTATATACCTCTGATGACCCGATTGTCGCCAAAGAGCTTGAGGCGATGGGCTGCGTGGCAATCATGCCGTTAGGCAGCTTGATTGGCTCAGGGCTTGGGTTACTCAACCGCCATACCTTAAGCCTGATTATCGAGCAAAGCCGCGTGCCTGTACTCGTTGATGCAGGCGTTGGCACCGCCAGCGATGCAGCGATTGCTATGGAGCTTGGCTGTGATGGGGTACTCATGAACACGGCTATTGCCCACGCCAAAAACCCTGTGCTGATGGCGTCTGCGATGAAACATGCGGTGATTGCAGGACGTGAAGCCTTCTTGGCAGGGCGCATGCCCGCGCGCTACATGGCACAAGCCAGTTCACCACAAACGGGGTATTTTTTCCGTTAAGGCGCTGTTGATTTGCGCTTATTCATGCTTGGCGTCATGGGTCACTTAGCCAGTGATAAGGCGCCACTTTCTCATAATTCACCCTGATATATCCAACATAAGGAGGTGATATGCGTCTGCTTACCGCCGTTGACCAACTATTTTTACTACTTGAAACGCGTAATCAGCCTATGCATATCGGGGGGTTGTTTTTATTTGAAATGCCCGAACACGCCAGTGACAATTTTGTCAGTGATTTGGTGCAGCAGATGCTTCACAATAAAACCCCGCCCAGTTTTCCTTTTAATCAAGTGTTGTACCATTTATTGTATTGGAAAACCGACCAAGACTTTGATGTTGACCACCATTTTCGCCATATTGCCCTACCCAAACCTGCGCGTGTTCGCGAGCTTCTCGTTTATATCTCACAAGAACACAGTAAGCTACTCAACCGCGCCAAACCCATGTGGGAATGCCACATTATTGAGGGGATTGAAGGCAACCGCTTTGCCCTCTATTTTAAAATTCATCACTCAATGGTAGATGGTATTGCCGCGATTCGTTTGGTCAAGAAGTCATTGTCACAGTCGCCAACCGAGCGTATCAGTTTGCCCGTTTGGTCATTGATGACGCGCCATCGCCACCAAGTCGATTCGTTGATACCTGAAGATAAGTCCATTTTGAAGGTTGCCAAAGCGCAGCTGCTTGCCATTGCGCCTGCTGCCAAAGCACTGGGAAAAAATGTGGTAGAGCGATTTCAATCAGGGTATGTGAGTGCAAGCCAAGCCCCCGACTGTATTTTAAATCAGCCTGTATCAAGCAGTCGCCGCGTGTCTGCTCAGTCTTACGAGCTATCTCGTTTTGCTAGTATTGCCAAAGCACTACAGGTAACGCTCAATGATGTGGTATTAGCGGTATGTGCAGGTGCCTTGCGGCGCTATCTGCTAGAAGTCAATGCCTTGCCAAAAAAACCCCTGATTGGTTTTGTGCCGTTATCGCTACGAGAAGACCATAGCAGCGTTGGCAACCAAATTACCTTCATTTTGGCAAATTTGGCAACCCACCTTGCTGATCCCATTGAGCGTATTCAGGTCATTAATGAAAGCACCAAACTGAGCAAACGTCGTTTTTCTAGTATGAACCAAAATGCCTCTATTATCTATAGTGGCGTGGCTTACAGCCGTGCCGCGCTACAAATCATGACAGGTTTATTTCCAGATTATCGGGGTTTTAATTTGGTGATTTCTAACGTACCTGGCTCAAGCCAGCCACTATATTGGCAAGGAGCAAAAATGCAAGCATTGTACCCCGTTTCTATTGTGATGAATGACCAAGCCATGAACATCACCTTGTGTACCTACGTTGATAAGATTGAATTTTGCATTGTTGCCTGTAGCCAAGTGGTACCACATAGCCAACGCTTACTTAGCTTTATGGCAGATGAGCTTGACCTGTATGAATCGCGGCTCGGTCATTAAAAATTTTGATAAAAAAAACGGCGAATCAACGCCGTTTTTTGTGATTAATTTGATATCGCCCATTGGGTGATTTAGTGATTTAAAATTTTTGATAAAAACGCCTTGGCACGGTCACTACGCGCGCCTGCAAAAAACTCTTCGCGGCTACAGTTTTCTACCACATGACCTTGATCCATAAAGATAATACGGTTTGCCACTTGGCGAGCAAAGCCCATCTCATGGGTTACACACATCATGGTCATGCCTTCTTTGGCAAGTCCTATCATCACGTCCAACACCTCTTGAATCATTTCTGGGTCAAGTGCTGAGGTGGGCTCATCAAAAAGCATCGCAATGGGATCCATACTAAGCGCCCGTGCAATTGCCACACGCTGCTGCTGACCGCCTGATAATTCAGCGGGGAATTTTTTGGCATGTGCCGCCAATCCCACGCGATCTAGATACGCCAAGCCTTTCTTTTTTGCCTCGTCTTCTTTTCGACCCAGCACCTTGATTTGGGCGATGGTAAGATTATCGGTAATCGACAAATGCGGGAATAGTTCAAAATGCTGAAACACCATACCCACACGGCTGCGCAGCTTTGATAAATCTGTGGCTTTATCACCCACCGAAATACCATTAACAATCACCTCACCTTGCTGAAATGGCTCAAGCCCATTAACGGTTTTGATCAATGTGGACTTACCACTACCTGAAGGCCCACAGACCACCACCACATCACCTTTATGGACATGGGCGGTACAGTCGGTTAGCACTTGAAAATCACCGTACCATTTTCCAATTTTATCAATATTAATCATGATTTCATCCGTGGCGTGTCCACTATTTGAAACCAATCCACCAAATTCATTGAGCCATGTGGTCTCATCAATTCTCGTCACTACTGCCATATTTTTTCCCTCTATTGTTATAGTGTTACGCCATACGCAACCGTTTTCTTAAGTGATTAACCGCGGTGGAGGCCGTGAGGCTAATGACAAAATACAATAAACCTGCCATTAAAATATACGGCGTTAATAACCCCATCAAATCGCCCCGCACATACGATGCTCTAAAGAAATCCACCAACCCGATCGAAAATACCAATGTGGTATCTTGAAACAAGATAATAGATTGCTGCAATAACAACGGAAACATTTTACGAAACGCTTGCGGCAAAATAATATAGCGCATGGTTTGACCATAAGTCATACCCAAGGCTTTTGCTGCATTGACTTGACCCTTGCCAATGGATTGAATACCCGCCCGCACAATTTCTGAAAAATAGGCAGCTTCAAACACCATAAACGCCACTACGCAAGAAGTAAAAGCGGTATCTAACGTCAAATAAGTGCCTGTCACCAAGTTATAGACCATCGGCACGGCAAAATAAAACCATAACAGTACCAATAATAGCGGCACTGAGCGAAAAAAATTGACGTACAATTTGGCAGGTATCGCCAATAGCTTAATGCCCGATAACCGCATTAACGCCAAAATAGTACCCAACGTCAAACCGCCAAGGATTGCCAAAAAAAGCACTTTTAACGTGATGTATAGCCCACCCATCAACCCTGGTAATGCCGACTGTAGTTCTGTCATATTCATGCGTCACCCCCATCAATCTGACCTTTAATACGCAAGCGTTTTTCCAATAACCCCATCAGATAAATTAATGCCAAATTAAATAATAAATAAATAATCGTGGTAAAAGTATAAACCTCAATATTGTTTTGGGTGTATTCACTAATGGTTTTGGTTTGGCTAATCAGCTCAGTGACGCCAACCAACGAGGCGACCGACGCATTTTTAAAACAATTAGTCAGCTCAGAGCTTAGCGGCGGCAAAATGACCCGAAATGCTTGTGGTAAAATCACATGGCGATACGTTTGTGGCAACGTCAAGCCAAGCGCGTACGCGGCATTTGTTTGCCCTTTTGGTAACGACTCAATCCCTGTGCGTACTTGCTCAATAATCCGTGCAGCGGTAAACAAACCCAAACCAATACTGGCAGAGATCACCGCTGACATATTGGGATCTAATTCTTGAAACCACCAAGTTTGTAAAGCAGGTGACAACCAAGTGGGTGCCACATAAAACCAAAAAAATAACTGAATCAATAACGGAATATTACGAAAAAAGCTCACATACGCCGTACCAATAGCCCGTGCCGTTTTATTGGGCAAGGTTCGCATAATACCCAAAATAGTGCCAATCACGAGTGCTATTAGCCACCCTGTTGCCCCAATGACAACCAGCCATTTAAAACCCGTTAATAGCCATTGCCAATAGACTTCTGTACCCACACCGGTTGGTTGCAGCAAAACGCCCCAGTTCCAACTATAATTCATTGCTACCCCCAAAATCTTGTATAGCAAATTGTTTAGCCCATAAACTAAAACTGACGTACCCCCTGCTTAAACAAGGGTCAACGTCAGTTTTAGGCTTCATTGTTCTATGATTATCGCATTGCGCTTGGACACACGATAATTATGCTTTAGGCTGAGCCGCACTTGCCACGGCATTGCTTGCAGACGCTACCGCTGTGGCAACATTGCTGGCAGCTGCCGCCACGGTTTTTGGCTGCGCACCATCATGTGGATTTGCTAACAAATCTTTTAGATTGTCTGACATTTGGAAGTTCATGTTGATATTTTTTGGTGGAATTGGCGACATAAACCATTTGTTATAAATTTGGTTAATTTCACCTGAGGCATAAGTTGCCACTAAGGTGTCATCAACCAGTTTTTTAAACTCAGTGTCGCCTTTACGCATCATACAACCATAGATTTCATAAGACTGTGGCGTGCCTACAATCACCCATTTGCTTGGGTCTTTGGCTTTGGCTTTCTCGCCTGCTAGCAAGACATCATCCATCATAAATGCCGCCGCGCGTCCACTTTCTAGCATCAAGAATGACTCACCATGGTCTTTGGCTGAGACAATATTAATGCCCATTTTTTGGTCATCATTTAATTTTTTGATAAAACGCTCTGAGGTGGTTCCTGCGGTGGTGACCAAGGTTTTGCCTTTTAGATCAGCAAAGTCGTTGATACCTGAGGTTTTTGCGGTGAGTAGGCGCGTGCCAATTTCAAAAAATCCGTTAGAAAAATCTACTTGTTTTTGACGCTCAGTATTGTTGGTGGTAGAACCGCACTCTAGGTCAACCGTGCCATTTTGTACCAAAGGAATGCGCGTCTGTGAGGTCACTAAGTTATAACGTACCTTAAGATTGGGCATGTTAAGTTGTTTTTTTAGCGCGTCTACCACTTTCATTTGTAGGTCGTGCGCATAGCCTACGGGCTGATTGGGGGTACCCGCAATATAAGAGAAAGGAATGGACGAGTCACGATAACCTAGTACCACCTCACCTGAGCTTTTGATTTTATCAAGTGTTTTTTGGCTAGTGGTAGCAGCAGGTTGACTTGCGCCGCCTTCTGCTTTGTTTTGTTCGGCTTTGTTACATCCTGCTAACGCCAGCGCCATAACAGCGGTTGTGGCTAACACCAGTGAATTTTTTGCTGATAGTAGAGTCATCATGTTTTCCTTGTCATATGATGAATTGGCCATAAATCTTCTGTGGATTTGCTGCCATCGTGAGAAGATTTTCCCCATATCTTTTGAGGTATTGGGGTTTTTATCTTTTTGCTGACTTGTTGGGGCATACTTGCCCACTTAAGCCCATGTCTCATTGGAGAAGTCCAGACTATGTTTTGCTAATTGATAAAAATAAGTTAATGATACCCAAAAGAATTAAAATGTATGTTTATAGTAATTTAATTTTCTGTGTTATGACAATAGGTTTCTAAAAAATAATTTGTAGCCAATTTTTTGTTATTTAGCAGTTAATCCCCATACTATAGTGACATCAATCTCCCATAGCAAATTTAGGAAAGGCTGTTATGACCCACCACGAACCCGTTTCTCCTCAAACCCAAACTGGCGAATTTGATTTGCGCCAGCGTTTTTATTTTGAAAAAAGTCCTGTACGTGGCGATATTGTACGTCTGCAAGATAGCTTACAAACTATTTTACAGCAAAAAGATTATCCTGTTGCGCTGCAAAAACTGCTGGGCGAGATGCTAGTTGCTGCAAGTTTGTTAATCGGTACGCTAAAAATTGAAGGACGTTTGTCGATTCAATTACAAAATAGTCGCCCCGAGACCGATGAGCAGACTGCCCGTCTAAAGTGGGCAATGGCAGAGTGTGACCATTTGGGCAATATTCGTGGTTTGGCAGATTGGCAAGGCGATTGGCAAGCCGTGCATACCGCAGATGCGGCATTGGCAACACTGGGTGCGGCAGGTGAAGGGGTGTTATTTATTAATATTCAGCCAGAATCTGGTTTTGGCAACCAAGCAGAAGGTTATCAAGGTATTGTGGAGCGCGTAGCGGACAACCTTGGCGAGTGTTTGGCGCATTACCAAAAACAGTCGGTGCAGATTCCTACTTTGATTAAGTTGGCATGTGATGGCAAACAAGCGGGTGGGGTGTTGCTGCAGCTATTACCGCGCAATTCTGAGGAAGAGCAAGAAACAGTAGATCATGACTTGTTTCCTCGCCTCAATGTTTTGACCAAAACGCTAAAATCGGAAGAATTGACGACGCTACCTGCCAATGAGATTTTATTCCGTCTGTATCATGAAGAAGAGGTGGTCACGGCAGCACCGCTGGCATTGGGTTTTGCTTGTACCTGTTCTTCTGAAAAAAGCGCGGGCGCAATTTTTCAGCTTGGGGAGGCTCAAGCCTTAGAGATTGCCGCGGAGCAAGGCGGTACTATTGCGCTTGACTGTGGTTTTTGTGGGCAAGTTTATCCGTTTGATCAAGCCGCCATTCAACAAATTTTTGCTTAATTTGCCTATCTAGTTTTTTTTGGCGCAAACATAGCGTAAAAACCCCGATGCTGTTGTCGGGGTTTTTTGTTTAGGTATTTAGGTATACAGTCACAAAAATAAAGGCTTACGGATAAAGCCACATAAAAGGCACAACGGTTATTCTTCTACCCATTGATTGTGTCGATACACGAGCGCAAATTTGGTGGCTTTACCGTCTTTTTCTGACCCCACATATTGCTCGGCATTTTTGCGACTCCAGCGCAAAATCGTGGGGTT
>CALAPG010000246.1 GCA_937889485.1 uncultured Moraxella sp.
GGGCGTTCGCCGCGCGTTGTGTTGTGCCGACGCTTTGTCTTTGGCATAGACGGCAAAAGTAACAAGGCTAATCACGAGATACCAGCCCAAGATAAGCCAAGTGAATTTTTGGGTAGCTGCCATGACGATCACCAAAAACATCACGGCTAATATCACCCAAGTGAATAGCGTCTTCTCCGAAGCGTTTCTTGCTTGCTGACGCTGCAAAAACGCATTGCGACTAGCGACTTTTTGACGTACAAATTTCGCTTGCTGTACCTGAACGGCGCACGGTTTGCCTTGTTTGTCCCTGCCTATGTCAAACACCACTGCTTCACCAAGTACAGGTCTGGTATTTGCCCGATACTGGCTAATGTGAAAAAAATATTCTTGGCTATCCGTTTTGATAAATCCAAAACCCTTGTCATCTTGCCAGCGGCTGATATTTCCTTGCTGCTTCATTATCATATCTCTTTTTCTTTGGTCACTCGTAACACTTCTTCCAGCGTGGTTTTGCCTGCCAGCACTTTTTTGAGTCCATCGGCACGAATGGATGGCGTTTTGCTACGCGCATACGCCTCAAGCTCAAACTCCGCGGTTTGGCTATGAATCAATTGGCGCAGTTTGTCATCGACAGGCACGACTTCATAAATAGCGGTACGCCCACGAAAGCCCGAATTATTGCACTTGTCACAGCCCACTGGCTTTGGCAATTTGATATCCCCGACTTCACCAATTTCCGTAAAAATTTGGCTTTGAAACTCATCCGCGGCTGTCCAAGTATGGCAATGCGGGCACAGCGTACGCACCAGCCGCTGCGCCACCACCCCAATCAAGCTAGATGATAGCAAAAACGGCTCAACCCCCATATCTTGTAGTCGCGTCACCGCACCAATCGCGGTGTTGGTGTGTAAGGTGGATAATACCAAATGCCCCGTGAGTGATGCTTGCACCGCAATCTCAGCGGTCTCTAGGTCACGAATCTCGCCCACCATCACCACATCGGGGTCTTGACGTAGCATGGCGCGTAGGCTTCTGGCAAAGGTCATGTCCACTTTGTTATTGACTTGGGTCTGCCCGATACCATCTAGCTGAAACTCAATCGGGTCTTCAGCGGTCAAGATATTGCGCGTGTTGTCATTTAGATCCGTCAAGGCGGCATACAAGGTGGTGGTTTTGCCCGAGCCTGTCGGACCTGTGACTAGGATGATGCCATGTGGTCGGTGGATTAAGCGTTTAAGCTCAGTATAGTCGGTGTCTGATAACCCCAGATAGGTCATGTTAAGGCGACCTGCTTGCTTATCAAGCAGCCGCATTACCACCCGCTCACCAAAGTTTGAGGGTAAGGTGGATACCCGTACATCCACTTCACGCCCAGCCAGCCGCAGCGATATCCGTCCATCTTGGGGCACCCGTTTTTCGGCGATATCAAGCTTTGCCATCACCTTTATACGAGAAACGAGTAACGGTGACAACTCACGCTTGGGGCTGACGATTTCTTTGAGCATGCCATCCACCCGAAAACGCACCGATAGGCGTTTTTCAAAGGTTTCGATATGAATGTCTGACGCATTTAGACGGATGGCTTCAGACAAGAGCGCGTTGATTAGGCGAATAATGGGCGCGTCATCTTCTTGATCCATTAAATCTTCAGTTTCAGGGACGCTGTCGGCTAGGCTCATGAGGTCAGGATGGTCTTCAAGCCCTGCGGCAATGTGCTGACTCTCGCCTGTGTTGCCCGCATACACGGCGGCAAGCTGCTTTTCAAACTCATCAGGTGCGGTCATGGCAAAGTTGAGCGGCAGCAATACGCCAGCTTCACTGGCAAAGCGATTGGCTTCGTTGATGGCTGCCATAGAAGTATCAGCCGTCATCAATAAGGTTGGCGGTGCCGCTAGGTCTTGCCCATATTGCAGCAGCAGTTGATGACGTTTAGCAAAGCTATAGGGCAAGGCAATGGGATTTAGCATAATAAATTCTTTTGATAAAGTATTGAATCACGCGGATTATTGTAGCGCATCACACGCAAAAATAGTATTTTGGCGCACAAATATACCATGCCTACATTAATATTTTGTTATACTTAATGCTTCATGACACCGCCTAATTTATAGCTAACACCACTTTTAGCAGCGCGCTTGCTTCCCCGATTGG
>CALAPG010000247.1 GCA_937889485.1 uncultured Moraxella sp.
ACGCTCTTCCGATCTCAGCATTAAATACAAGTCTTTTGTTTCGCTAACACTAAAACAATCATCTCTTGCTGTCTGATATGTTTGATACGTCCAACGATGCACGTCATCAGCAATGACCGTTGTACCATCATCAAATACAAGCTCAAAACATGGGCGCTGGCTTATCTCTGACACGCCAATCACTTGACAAGGATTGCCTGCCTCATCAAGCAAAGTATCACCCACGACAACATTAGCCATCGTGATAAATCCTGTTGATGTGGCAAGCAAGGTATCAAGCGCTAAACCTTTACCACCCCCGGCTGCCCCGCCATAGCCAGTGATAGTAGCCTTTGATAGATATGCTTGTGTCTGTACGCCGGCAATCGGTGTCCATATCGGCATCTGGTCAAATAGGCTCATAATCTCGGCTTGCTCATCGGGTGTCAGATGTTCCCATAACTCAAGAATTTCGTCACGAGTGAAAGACAGGTTACTCATTGTCATTCACCGCTTTGGCTGCCTGCTCTGCTTCGGCTAGTTTTTTACGCTGCCTAGCGATACTTAGCGCGCCTTCTAGCTTGCTGGCAAGCTGTTCTGGCGTGATATTGCGGTTGTTATTCTTCGCGGCTTCTTTCTCAAGCTCACGTTCTTTGCGCATATCGTTCTTACGCTTCTCGATATCGAGCTGCACAATCTCAAGGCGGGCAATCAAATTGGTTAATCGCACATACTCGCTGCCAAAATCGCGCCTGCGAAATACTCGCTTGCGCTTTAATGGCTCGGATTCTTGGCGCATACCCTTGGTATCTTCCCAGATATCATCGTCAAAATGCTCGCCACACTTCTCGGCTTCGCGGTATTTTTCGGCGCGTTCGGTTTCTTCATCTTCACCGACAGCCAGCGTCTCATTGACAATCTCGTCAAGCTGTGGCGTTTCGCCTTGTAGCGCCATGAGTTGCAATAGTCTGGCAAGCTGCATACGCGCAATAGCAAGCTCCATCGCAATACTGCCTTGCATGTCTGCAGCATTGTCTAAGTCTTTTGGGTCAATCACCCGGCTATAGATGCCGTGCTTGAGCGCGTTTTTATTGCCCTTACCTGCACCACCATTGGTGCCACCGTGCATACGACAACGACCATTACTGCCCAGGACTTTGCTTCGACAAGGTTTACCGCTACGAGTTTTTGCCCCACAAATCTTGTCTGACATTAACTCACCTCGATATTTTCCGTGTCGCTCCTATGACCGCACCGCACAAATAAAAAAAGCTCATCAAACGACCAACGCCTGTGAGCCAAACTGGAATAAAAAAAGCCTATTGCTGTGGACAATAGGCGTAAAAAAAGCCACTTGAGGGGACAAGTGACTTGAAAGTGTTGCGGTTATCCAATGCGACCGCTATTGTAGTAAATCTTACCGTTTATTTACTCATGGGTCAATCTTTTTACGCATAATATATTGACATGATGTTTGCATGGGATTGTTTTGTGAATTTAGGCTTCATAAAGCGCGTAAATTTCGTCCCTCAACTCCCTACGATATTGATTAACATGAAAATCGATAATCTTGCACATAGCCGCCAATTCTTCGAGCATAACGGTTGCATACGGTTTCCACGT
>CALAPG010000248.1 GCA_937889485.1 uncultured Moraxella sp.
CTTTGAGGTGAACTCTATTTTTCAAAAAACTTATGACGGTGGCAAGCTTTCAGCCGTGGGTAGCTCGATTTTGGCGTTGGTACAAGCTTTGACCAGCGAGGCGCAGTTAACGGGTTGTCGCTCTGTTATTTTGGATGCCGAAAACGGTAAAATTATGATCAGCGCCGTGCCTAGTGCCCATCAGCCTATGATTGTGATTGTGGTGACCAAACAGCAAGTGTTGTTGGGTCAAATTATGCACGGCATGAATAAGGCCATTAATCGCTTAATCGAGCTTGATCAAGAATTTCACTAGCCGCGCGTAATTTAATCTTATCGCCTTTTGCGCGACTCTGATGCCTAGCCCTCATTTTTTTGAGGGCTTTTTTTATGTGAAGGATGGGTGTGCGCTGGGTCGGGATTTTTTACCTTTCATTTTTTATTGGCTTTAGTTTGGAAAATAATCACTACATTTGTTACCTTTTATCACCAAAATTCATCATTTTGTCACATACAGTCACTAAACTGGGTTAGCAAAAGAGCAGGTATGGGCTGTTTTTGCTGTGTTTTATGGGGCAGTAAGTCGACTTTGTGGCGGCTTCATCCATTTGTTGATGTGGGACTAGATGGTTAATGTCGAGGATGTCTATGAGTTTTTCCAATCTGACTACACGCTTGTTGCTGGTTTTATTGCTGGTGTTTGCCGTGTGTTTGGGCATGGTCTACTGGATTATTGACCGCCAAGGAAAACCTGAGGTTGCCAAATTAACTTCTCAAACCATCATAGAGGCTGGCGATAAGGCAGTTAATAGTGTTTTGGCGCGGGTAAGCCAGATTGACGGCACTGCCGCTACTACTAGCCGTGTGGCGGGTGGGCTACCCAAAGAAGCAACTATCATTAATAACACATTTGCCAATGTAATGATGAATATGGACGATGGTATTGTGGGTGGGGGTATTTGGTATGACCCTGCTATGTACGCGGCAGGGGTTGATGAAACGGCGTTTGTCTGGCAGCGCAATAGCGATGGGCACATGCAGCCAGCCAGCCAATATCAGGCGATTAATCCTAGTTATCGAGCATTGCCGCCATCTCGCTTGGCAATCGCAGCTGCCAAAAACCAGCCGCTTGCCACCCCTTATTATCGTGATTGGTGGTATGTGCCTGCCATGTATGCCAATCATAACCACTGTGTCTGGAGCCGTGCTTATATTCACCCTACCAGCAGACAGCCTGTGATGACGTGTGCCAAGGCAATTTATAATGCCAAAACCAATGGCTTTGAAGGGGTGGTAAGTTTTGATGTGTTACTAAACCGTATGCAAGCTATGGTCAAAGAGTGGCAAAACAAGACGGGCGGCTATGTGTTTTTGGTAGATATGAGCAATCATTTTTTGACGTTTCCCAATGAAACCCAAGTCAAACAAATCACCGCCAACAACCCCCAAGGTGAGATGATGGACGTGGCAACTTTTGCCAAGCAGCATCAACAATTCTTGCCGATTGCCAATCGTTTAGACCAAATCAACGCAAGCCTTATTGCCGATGCCAAAAAAATTGATGCAGGCAAGTTTGACTTTACCAGTAATACGTTGGTGAGTGGTACCAATCTGCAAAAAATTTCTTCCAATGAAGCCCGAGTCATTACCGCCATGCTGATGACCCAGCAGCCACAAAATAGTGGATTAAATGACTCGCATTTTGTGGCGCAAGTGAGCCTTGATGAGGATGTTATCCTTAATGAACCTGCCACAGCGTTTATTTTTGCCATGCCCATGACCCATTGGAAAATGGTGATTGTTAAGCCCAATCGTGAGCTTATGCTATTTGCCAACCAGTTAGGCAAGCAGCTGCAATGGTACATGCTACTGGGGTTTTTACCGCTGTTATTACTCAGTGGTTATGCGTTTCGGCATATTCTTGCGGTGCCATTACACCGTGTTGCCATGAATGTACGCCAAATTGGTCAACAAATTGAACAAAAAAATTACCTATCGCTACGTGATTACAAACTGCCTGCCGCCAACGTTCAAGAAATTGCCGTCATTAGCGAGGCGATGAACCAGTTGGTTGAACGTGTCGTGGATAACGAAGGGGCACTTGCCCAAGTCAACGAGCGCCTCGAGCAACAAGTTGTGGAACGTACCGCGCATCTGCACCAAGCCTTAAAAGACCTCAAAGCATCGCAAGTGCAGTTGGTGCAATCCGAAAAAATGGCAACTTTGGGGCAAATGGTGGCAGGGGTCGCGCATGAAGTAAACACGCCCCTAGGCTATGTTGGCAGTAATCTTGAGCTGATTGACGGCAACATTGCCCGCTATGATGAGCTCATTGACCATACCCAGCAGCTCAAGCAATTGATTCAAAATACCCCAAACGACAAAACTGCCATCCGCGACACCCTCAACCAAACGCTCAGCTGTAGTGATGACTTGGTCACCGATGCCGTGAGTGAAGATTTGCACGAATTGGTTCAAGATGCGCAGTTTGGTATCAGCCAAATTTCTGAATTAGTGGTCAATTTGCGCGATTTTTCTAGGATTGATCAAGCCAAAATCAAAGCCGTCAATATCAATGAGTGTATCAAAAATGCCTTGGTCATTGCCCGCAACCATATCAAACACCTTGAAATTAACACCGATTTGGCAGCCACCACACTCATCAGCTGCAATCCGTCACAGATTAACCAAGTACTGCTCAATTTATTTAATAATGCCGCACAAGCCATGGCGCAAACCCGTCACCCCCAACTGCATATTAGCAGCTTTGAAGACCCGACCCATGTCTATATTCGGGTTGCCGACAATGGCACAGGGATTGATGAAGACACTCTTGCCAAGATGTTTGAGCCATTTTTTACCACCAAAGCGGCGGGCGAAGGCACAGGGCTTGGGCTTGCCATTTCAAGCCAAATTATGGCGCAGCACCAAGGCGACATCCAAGTACAATCCACCGTTGGTGAGGGCACCACATTTACCCTAACACTGCCAAAAACTGCCGTAGCGATGGAGCAAGCGCCCAAATTACTCATACAAGAGGAACGCGAAACGGACTAAAAGGCATAATCAACAGCCTAGCTCACCGTATTCACTATCATCACTTGTGTCATATTACTTAAGTTTTGTTACCTAAGTTCGCTGACTAAACACCAACACAAATTAGGGAAACGATAATGACTGTAACCAAACCCAAGATTGCATTTATTGATGATGAAGACCGCATCTTACGCAGCCTTAAAATGCATTTTCGTGCCACGCATGATGTCTTCACCACCACCGACCCAGACGAACTACTGGCATACGTTCAACAAAATGCCGTGCAAGTCGTGATCAGTGACCAACGCATGCCCAAAAAATTGGGCGTTGATGTACTAAAAGATGTCAAAGCGCTGTCACCGCACACAATCCGAATCTTATTAACAGGGTACGCTGACCTCAACGCCGTTATCAACGCCATCAACGAAGGCGAGATTTTTCGTTATATTACCAAACCTTGGCAAACTGACACCCTCAAAAATGTCGTCAATCAAGCCACACAAATTGCTATCCAAACGCAAGATAGCTTTGCTGAAAAGCCTAGTACCGCCCGTCATGCGATGGTCAAACGAAAAGTATTGGTCATTGATGATAGTGAACTGGTGTATCAGCAGATGCAGCAAAAATTTACCCAGTTTGACATTTGCTGGGCAAATTCTTTAGAACAAGCGGTAGTACTACTAGAGCAAGCCAATTTTGGGGTAGCAATTACCGATGTTTCTTTGGGCGGTGATAATATTTCGCCCGTCATCTATGCCCTAAAACAGCGTTTTCCAGACTTAGCGGTCATGGTGCTAACGGCACTCGATGATAGCCACACCCTAATTGACTTAATTAATAAGGGGCAAGTGTATCGTTACCTGCCACGCCCCAGTAATTTGGCACTGCTTGAGATTAGTATTCAGCGCGCCTATGATTATCACCAAACATTAGTAGATCAGCCAAAGCTACAAGCACGGCATGCGGTGGCTGAGGTGACTGAGGCAGAAACACGCAGTTTTGGTAACAAAGTAAAAAGCTTTTTATCGCGCTTTCGTCTACGCGCGCCAAGCTTTAGTTAAGTTATCAAAAAACCGCCCAATACAAAATTGGGCGGTTTTTGAGGCGTGTTGGCTGTTTGGTTGATAGGCAACACGAACCTAGGCTTGTAGATCGGAAGAGCGTCGTGTAGGGAA
>CALAPG010000249.1 GCA_937889485.1 uncultured Moraxella sp.
CTGCCATGCCCATGAAAATTAGCGCCAATATGGGTAAAAATACCAATGCAATTGCAGGCGTGTTGGCCAAAGATTTAGGCGCAGACCAAATCAAGGCGCGTACAGCCATTAATAAATTTAGCGTTGCCATGAACAAAGCCATGACTGAGCCAGACGAAACCAAGGCATTGCAATATTTGCAACAAGCGCTCACCCCTCTATCTGAGGTTATCCCGCGTAATAAATTCAAATCTGATGAAGACCGCACTACCTATGTAAAAGCAATTGCAGGTCAATTAGCTGGCTATGGGCAGTTTGGGGACTTTGTGCAAGACATTGACAAGTACCGCACTTTTGCAGGCAAACAAACTGTGGTAAGCGCCTCACAAAAGAAAGGCGCAGCAAAACCAACCTTAACTCCACCGAACAGCAAAGTTACCACCGTAGTAAACCCCATGAACAACAACACGCCTTATAACGGTGTGCAAGCCAACTATGCACCTGTACCAGGCGCAGATATGAAAACCGTAAACGACGTACTTAAATAAGGATACTACCTCATGGCAATGATTGACCAACTCGCCCAGCGCGTCAATAACACCGTAAAACAATCTCAAAACAATCGTAGTGTCCTCACAAAGGTAGCAGACTTTTTTACCGATGATGACTTAGATAAAACCAAATATTTAGGCGAAGTCAGCAAAGCGCGCGAAGATATCTGGAAAAGCCAAATCATGCCCAAGCTCAAAGCAGCCAAGGCGAATGATGCCACTGTCAGTCAAGCCTATCGCACTTGGTCAAAGCAAGTCGATGACTGGTCAAGCAGCAATGGTTTTAAACTTCGCCAAGGACAGAGCATCAACCAACAACGCCAACAAAATATGGTACAAAAATTGGCGGATGCGGATAAGTCTGGCTCAACGTCTGACCAAGTAGCCGCAAAAGCCAAAGTTGCTAAGGTGGTAACGGGTACTGGATTAAAGTCAGTACAGGTGGGTGGCTTACGTGCGGTAGGCTCATTGGCGCAATATGTCGCTGATGTTGGGGACACGAATCGTAGCAGCAAGCGTCAAGCGGTAGCCAACTATGTCAAGCGCGCAGGC
>CALAPG010000250.1 GCA_937889485.1 uncultured Moraxella sp.
AAATAACGTTAAATTTAGTGAAGGGGGTGGCTTGGGTTTTTGCCTTGATGAGTCATGTCTCATTACCATTGATGAAGCCCGCCCTAGCGACCGTGGTTACCACCACAACGCTGTCACCCAATAGCAGCGCTCAGTTTGCTCATTTAAGTCATATGCCGTATGCCAACCCCAACGCGCCAAAGGGCGGAATTTTAAGCCTTGCTGCATTGGGTACATTTGACAGTATCAATAAATGGATCGATGTGGGTACGCCCGTGGTTGGTACGGATAATCTGTTTGAAAGTTTGATGACAGGCTCGCTGTCTGAGGCGTATGTCCAATACCCACTGCTCGCTGATAAGGTCACCTACGACCCCAATGACTCAAGCTGGGTGATGTATCATATCAATCCCAAAGCCTATTTTTGGGATGGCGCACCTGTTACCGCGGACGATGTCAAAGCCAGTATGGACGCGCTGTTGACCCGTGGCGTGATGAGTATGCGTAGCTATCTGGCTGATGTCAAAGAAACCCAAGTGGTGGATAAACAAACCGTCAAATTTATCTTTAAATCCAAAGACAACCAAGAAATCAAACTGACCGTGGCGCAAATGCCCATTTGGTCAAAAAAATCCATAGATGCTTATTTTGATCAAGTCGGACTAACGCCACTCATGGGCAGTGGCGCGTACAAAATTGGGGCAATTGAAGCAGGGCGCTCAATCACTTATGTACGAGACCCTAACTATTGGGGCGCAAAGCCTGAGGCTGGCGTGATAAGTAACCAAGGGCGCAATAATTTTGACCAAATCAAATACGTGTACTATCAAAACCAAGAAGTGGCTTTTGAGGGTTTTAAATCGGGTGAGTATTTTTTTCGTGAAGAAAGTAAAGCCAGAACTTGGGTAACAGGCTATCATTTCCCCGCTGCCAAGGCAGGCATGGTTGTCAAAGAAACCATGACCGACAAAAATCCTGTACCCATGCAAGGCATCGTTTTAAACTTACGCCGTCCCATATTTCAAGATTTTCGCGTGCGTCAAGCCCTCACGCTGGCCTATGATTTTGAATGGCTCAACAAAACCATGTTTTATGGTCAGTATGAGCGGCTGCAAAGTTTTTTTTATGGCTCAGAACTTGCTGCCACAGGCACGCCAAGCCCCAAAGAAATGCAAATCCTATCGCCATTATTGCCACGTCTTGAACCGATGCAGCGCCAAGCCGTACTCACGAACTGGCAAGCCCCAAAATCTGATGGCAATGGCTTTAACCGTGATAACTTATTAAAAGCGCAAGCATTGCTCAAGCAAGCAGGCTTTAGCTATCAGCATATGCGGCTATATCAGCCAAACGGCGAGCCTGCCAAGGTTGAATTGATGGTAGCGGATGAAAAACTGATGAGAACTATTTTACCCTATATTCGTAATTTGCAGCGGCTCGGGTTTGATGCCAGCGTTCGTCAAGCAGATATTCCTCAATATTTAGAGCGCAAGCGTAAATTTGACTATGACATGATTGTGGATCAATTTGCGCAAGGACTTTCCCCAGGGGCAGAGCAAAGCTATATGTGGGGTTCACAAGCCGCCGATGAGATGGGTAACCAAAATACCGCAGGGATTAAAAATGGCGCGATTGATCATATCATCCAGCAGCTCACGCATGCCAGTAGCCGTGATGCCGTGATACACTATAGCAAGGTTTTAGATCGGCTGCTTCGGTCGGGCTACTATATTATACCCACGTATGGCAAACGTACCCATAACCTTGCTTACTGGAAATTTTATGAGCATGGGGCATTGCCAAACAACGCTGTAGGGCTTGATTACTGGTGGGCAAATAAAGACAAACAAGCCCAAGTCATGCAGTATCTAGGACGCTAAATTCATAACAATAACACAAGGAAAAAAAATGCTAGCCATTCACCCCATTCCTGCCTTTAATGACAATTATATTTGGGCGATTATCAATAATGATGCCAAACAAGCCATCATTGTTGATGCAGGCGATGCTGCCCCAGTGTTGGATTTTGTGCAAAAAAACAACTTAAATATTTGCCAAATTTGGGTGACTCATCATCACCAAGACCATATCGGTGGGGTGGCTGAGTTAGCCAACATCTATCCCAATGCCCAAATTTTTGCCCATGTTGATATACATCCTTTGGTCAAAGCCAAGAATTTACAGGCAGCTAGAGAAGGCAGTGAGCTTACGGCATGGGGATGTCCTGTTCAAGTATGGCAGGTGGCAGGGCATACCGACAACCATTTGGCGTATTTACTCACGCTTGAGCAGCATTTACATGTTTTTTGCGGTGATACTCTATTTCGGGCAGGCTGTGGGCGAGTATTTACAGGCACTATTGAGCAGCTTTTTGAAAGTTTTGAGCGTTTTGCTGAATTGCATGATGAGCAAACCTTGTTTTTTCCTGCCCATCAGTACAGCCTAGCCAACCTAAAATTTGCCCAGTTTATCGAGCCGAATAACCAAGTCATCAAACAGGCTTGGGAACAAGATAGCCAGTTGCGACAGCAAAATAAACCCACCTTGCCCACCGCGCTGCGCGATGAAAAAGCCATCAATCCGTTTTTGCGTGCTGCCATCCAGCCGTCGGACGCGATGATACAAACCTTACAATCACAAACGGGCATCAGCATAGGTCGCCCTTTTGAGGTGTTTAAAGCACTGCGCCAGCTCAAAGATAATTTTTAGGAAGTATGATGGGTCAATATATTCTTAAACGGCTACTTTTGATTATTCCCACACTGCTGTTGATTTTGCTGACCAACTTTGTGATTATTCAATCTGCCCCTGGTGGCCCTGTCGAGCAAAAAATCGCCCAAATCGAAGAAGCGCAAAAACACGCCACCACAGGCATGGAAGGTGGCAATGCCAATGCGAGTGCCAGTGGCAATAGCGGTGCTTATCGAGGTAGCCGCGGATTATCACCTGATATGGTCGATGCCATCAAGCAACAATACGGCTTTGACAAATCTGCTCCTGAGCGGTTTTGGCTGATGCTTACTAGCTACGCCAAAGGCGATTTTGGCACGTCTTTTTTTAAGGGCAAGCCTGTT
>CALAPG010000251.1 GCA_937889485.1 uncultured Moraxella sp.
TGGCATAGATTAATTTTTCAAGTATACAAAAACAAAAAAAACGGTATTTTAAAGGTGACAGCCCCATAAAACCCGTTTATTTGCAAAGCAATAATAACAAATAATCCTAAAAAATACCATATTTAGCTGATTTTTCTAGTAAAAATGGCTAAAATAACCACATATACTCACCCATTGATAAAAGATCACCTATGAAAATATTACTTGCCAATCCTCGGGGTTTTTGTGCAGGCGTTGACCGTGCCATTGCTATCGTCAATGAAGCGTTGGCGCGCTTTGAGCCGCCTATTTATGTGCGTCATGAGGTTGTCCACAACAAATTTGTGGTGGGCGATCTTGCCAGTCGTGGGGCGGTGTTTGTTGAAGAATTAGATGAAGTGCCCGATGGGGCGATTGTAATTTTTTCCGCCCATGGCGTATCAAAAGCCGTAGAAGATGAAGCCAAACGTCGCAACCTCACTATTTTTGATGCCACTTGCCCATTGGTCACCAAAGTGCATATTGAAGTTAATAAATTTGCCAAGACGGGCATGGATGCGGTGTTAATTGGTCATGCAGGCCACCCCGAAGTAGAAGGCACCATGGGGCGCTTTGATGGGCAGTATGGCGGCAAAATCCATCTAGTTGAAGATGTGAGCGATGTGGCAAAACTTGACTTACCAAGTGATAGCGAGTTGGCATTTGTCACCCAAACCACCTTATCTATGGATGATACCGCAGGGGTGATTGATGCGCTCAAAGACAAATTTCCCAATATCCACGCCCCGCGCAAAGACGATATCTGCTATGCCACCCAAAACCGCCAAGATGCGGTCAAAAATCTTGCCGCGCGTTGCCAAGTAGTGTTGGTGGTGGGCAGTCCTAACTCATCAAACTCCAACCGCCTACGTGAACTTGCCGAACGCTTAGGGGCAAAATCCTATCTGATAGACAACGCCTCACAGATGCAGCAAAACTGGTTTGACCATGTCAGCTGCGTGGGTGTCACCGCAGGGGCATCTGCCCCCGAAGTGCTTATCCAAGAAGTATTAGATACCCTACAAGCATGGGGTGGTCATCCACCTGTCGAGCTCTCGGGCATTCAAGAAGATGTCACGTTTAGCTTACCAAAAGCGCTACGCACCACCCAAAACGTGCCCGCCACCCCCAACACTCACTAACCTAGCACACCCTAAAACCTGCCTTGCTGTCATCACCAACCTTTATAGCCCCATATAGCTAGCCCCATGAGATAACTAATCACGGGGCTAATTTAATCTCATAAACGCTTGCCAAATGTACTTCGTACCCAGTCATGGCAATCAAGGGCGCCATTCGCCCGTAATTTTGCATTATTTTGCGTATAATCTCATTAAAAACACCCCATTCCCTTGAAAATTTTACCCATCACCATCAAGTATTTTTTGTTTTACTTGAAACATTTTTTGGAACATGGAGAAAATAATGTCAACCCCACAAAAACACGTCTTTGAAGCCGAAGTCTCTCAGCTATTACACCTTGTTACCCATTCCTTATACTCAAACGCCGATATTTTTGTGCGCGAACTGGTATCAAACGCCTCAGATGCCTGTGACAAACTACGTTTTGAAGGCAACCAAAACGATGGCTTATATGAAGGTGATAGCGAGTTACGCATCCGTATTGATATCGACAAAGACGCCAAAACCATCCGCTTTATTGATAACGGTATTGGCATGAATAAAGCCGATGCTATCGAACACCTTGGCACCATTGCCAAATCAGGCACCAAAGCATTTTTAGACAGACTGACCGATGCCCAAAAGCAAGACGGCAACTTAATTGGTCAATTTGGGGTAGGTTTTTACTCAGGATTTATCGTGGCAGACACCATCACAGTAGAAAGCCGTAAAGCGGGAGAAGCTGCCAACCAAGGCGTGCGCTGGGTATCGACAGGCACGGGCGAATTTACCACCGAAACCATCCAAAAAGCCGAGCGTGGCACCACCATCATTTTGCATATCAAAGACGAACACAGCGAGTACCTAGACCGCCAAAAAATTAAATCTTTGGTCAATAAATACTCAGACCATATCAGCTTACCCATCCAAATGCGTAAAGAAGTCTGGCAAGAAGAGGAGCTTACCGAAGAACAAAAAGCCGACGAAAACGCCACCCCAAACGGTCACATGGTCACTACCGATGAATGGGAAACCATCAACCAAGCCAACGCGCTTTGGACACGTAGCGCAAGCGACATCAGCGAGGAAGAATATAAAGATTTTTATAAAAACCTCAGCTATGACTATGACGAGCCATTAACATGGACGCACAACCGCGTGGAAGGTCGCCTGCAATACACCCAACTACTCTATATTCCCAAAAAAGCCCCTTTTGACTTGTACCAACGCGACCAAAAACACGGACTAAAACTCTACGTCAAACGCGTATTTATCATGGATGATGCCGAGCAGCTACTACCTATGTACCTACGCTTTGTCAAAGGCGTGATTGACACCGCAGACTTACCGCTAAACGTCAGCCGTGAAATCCTACAAGAAAGCCGCGATGTCAAAGCCATCCGTGACGGTAACGCACGCCGTATATTGACCATGCTTGCCGCCCTTGCCAACAGCGACGATGCCGAAAAACAACAAAAATACCAAGAATTTTATGCCGAATTTGGTGACGTCCTCAAAGAAGGTTTGGGTGAAGATCAAGCCAACCAAGATAAAATTGCCAAACTACTTCGCTACGCCACCACCACAGAAGACAACGTCGCAACCAGCTTTGGTGACTACAAAGCGCGCATGAAAGACGGACAAAAAGCCATTTATTACTTGACTGCAGATAGCTTAAGCGCTGCCAAAAACAGCCCACAGCTAGAAATGTTCAAGAAAAAAGGCATCGAAGTCATCTTGATGACCAGCCGTGTGGATGAGTGGGCGATGAACTTCTTGTTTGAGTTTGACGGTACACCACTGCAAAACGTTGCCAAAGGCGCCGTGGATTTGGGTGATTTGACCGATGAAACCGAAAAAGAACAAGCCAAACAAGCCGAAGAAACCCTAAAACCTGTGGTAGAAAAATTAAAAGGCAGCTTATCTAACCGTGCCAAAGACGTGCGTGTATCAACACGTTTGGTAGATAGCCCTGCGTTATTGGTTACTGCCGATGGGGAGCTATCACCGCAAATGGTACAGATGCTCAAACAAATGGGGCAACCCGTGCCAGAGAGCAAGCCGATTTTGGAAGTCAACCCAAGCCACCCATTGATTCAAAAACTAGAAACCTCTAGCCAGTTTGATGACCTAGCGCAAGTCATCTTTGACCAAGCGTTATTGGCAGAAGGCGGTCAGCTTGAAGACCCCGCTGCGTATGTCAAACGTGTCAACGCGTTATTGATGAAATAACAGCACCTGCTAGGCTAATCTAGAAACCCTCAAAAAAGCCAAGTTGATACTTGGCTTTTTTTTAACGCTCGGCAACCATACATTGTTTGGGAATTTGCTTACGATTGAGCGAGGTCATGCAGCCCCAATTTTGCAAGGATTTTTGGTCACTACTTCGATACATCACCAGTGTTTGACCGTTGAGCCAGCGATTAGGAAACGGCACATCCTGCACCGTTGCTTGTACCATACAATGACTAGAGGGCGGAATACCTTCAGCTTGGGTTAATACCTTTAACACCACTTTTTGGTTGTCGGTGGAAAGTGGCGTATTGACAGGGCATTGCCCCGTGGCTTGATAAATCGCCTCCACTCGCGCCTGCGCGCCTTGCACAATATCATATACGTCAAACAAGGTTTCATTGGCTTTTTGCTTGGCATAAATAGGCAAAAACTGCACTTGCACCACTGCCAGTACAAACATATAAAACCCAAATGCCAGCCCCATTCCCACCCAGCTGACGCCACCATGCTGGCGGATGTGCGCAAGCTGTTTTTCTTCATCGCGGGGGTACAGATCAATGGCGTCTGCAATCTCGCGGCGCGCCATACGGTAATAATACGCATCACTCCAGCGCGCCACCATCACCGACCAAAACACCCAAATGACCACCGCAATGGTGATACGTAAAGGCATTTGTAGGGCATCAGCAAGATTGCCAATCAGTAAATACTCCGCCACCACCAAAATAATGGTCACGTTGAGCTGAATAAACGACCAACCTGCCACCGAATACACAATGCTATCTAAAAACCGCTTGCGATATAATAGCCAAGGAAAGGTCATAAAAAAGGCCGCCCAGTGCCACTTGGCAGATAGCTTGCCTGCTTGGTCAAATTCTGCAAAGCGCTTGAGATAGTAGGCTTGGGAGCGACCACCAATAAAGGCTTTGTCATACATTAATCGCTGCTTATCGGTCAGCTGCGACTGCCAAAACGGTGGCGGCGTGGTGGTTTCTATAAATAGCATGGTTGTTTTTGTATTTATCCCATATCGATTTTCACTTATAATAGCAAAATTTTATCACAAACACGGTTTTTTGGCATACCATGAACCCCAATAATCTGCAAAATTCTGAACAAAATATGACTACCAATCACACTTCCCCACAGCCCTTATCGCCTACTGCCCAATCCACCTTGCCATCATCACCAACATCAGACAGCGAGCCAAGACGGGTCATTCAAACCTTTATGAAACGCAAAACCCACATGGGTAAAAAAGCAGAAGCGGGGTTACAGGCAGATTTTGCCCATTTTTTTGTGCAGCCTGACTTAGCCGCTATTCAAGCAATGGATATTGAGGGTATCACCAATTTACGCGCATTATTTACCAACGCTGAAGCACCGCTCACCTTGGAGATTGGCTTTGGGATGGGCGCAAGTTTGGTGGAGATGGCAGCCGCTGCCCCAGAGCGCAACTTTGTGGGTATTGAAGTTCATGAGGCAGGCTTGGGCAATTGTGCTTTTTTGGCAGGCGAACAGCAATTAACCAATCTTAAACTTATCAGCGGCGATGCCATTAGTTTAATGAAGCAGTTACCTAGCGCGCATGTTGATACCGTTCAGTTGTATTTTCCCGATCCGTGGCAAAAAAAGCGCCACTTTAAACGCCGTTTTGTCACCCCCGAGCGCATGGCGGTGGTGGCTGCCGTGCTAAAAACTGGCGGTATTTTTCATGCGGCAACCGACTGGGCACATTATGCACACTGGATGATTGAGGTGATGGACAGTTTGCCTGCATTTAGCAATGTGGCGGGCAACAATAGTGAGGGTATCGGCAATTTTTTACCGCGTCCCGATTTTCGCCCGTTGACCAAATTTGAAAAACGGGGTATTCAAGAAGGTCGTGAGATTTACGATATCATGTACCACAAACTTTGAGGGCATTGCCTACGCGCTCACCACAAGTAGCAGACTGAAAAAGGATAATGCGTATATTATCCTTTTTTTATGGCGGCTTTTTTTCTACAATGTTACGTTTGACGATCTATTGAGCTAATTGCCGCGGCTATTGGGCAGTTATTTATTGAGTTGTGATACTTACTTCAAAATGCGCTGCGTTGTGATGACTAACAAGCTAGCCTATCATTTTGAGCTGGGTATAACCTTAGGAGTACTGGGATGACACCCGTATATATCACGTTTGCTTTATATTTGATTTTGGTATTAGGAATCGGGTTTGCCGCCTATTTTGCCACGCGAAACTTTGATGATTATATCTTGGGCGGGCGCAGTCTGGGGAGTTTTGTGACGGCCATGTCTGCAGGGGCATCTGATATGTCAGGTTGGCTGCTGATGGGGCTACCTGGCGCCATTTATGTGTCGGGTTTAAGTGAGTCTTGGATTGCCATTGGGCTTGTGGTTGGTGCGTATTTTAACTGGCTGTTGG
>CALAPG010000252.1 GCA_937889485.1 uncultured Moraxella sp.
TTCAGGGCTGGGAAGGCAACCAAATTGAAGGCATTCAAATCAAAGGTAAAACCGTCACGGTTGTACCTATTTTGCGTGCAGGTTTGGGAATGCTAGATGGGGTATTAGACCTGATTCCGACTGCCAAAATCTCTATGGTAGGGCTACAGCGTGATGAAGACACCCTTGAGCCAGTACCATTCTTTGAGAAATTTGTCAAAGATATTCATGAGCGTCCCGCACTGGTACTTGACCCGATGCTTGCCACAGGTGGCAGTATGGTGGCGACCATTGATATGATGAAAAAACATGGTTGTAAAGATATCAAAGCCTTGGTATTGGTGGCAACGCCTGAAGGGGTGAAAGCGGTGAATGATGCGCATCCTGATGTTAAGATTTTTGCCGCGGCACTCGATAGTCATTTGAATGAACACGGTTATATCATTCCAGGGCTTGGCGATGCAGGGGATAAGATTTTTGGCACAAAACAGCATTGATAGGCAAAATAGTAAAAAAGCTAGATGATTTATCTAGCTTTTTTATTCAATCTTTGGCGGCTATTTTTTGGTAGGTTGTAAGGTATTGGCTAAGTCTATGAGCTTGATAAATTCGCGGCGAATACCTTGTGGGTCATTGCCAAGATTGGCTTGGGCAAGTCGCTTGCTATCGTTTAATTGCCAATTACCCATGTATTTGCTTTGCTTGAGCGTTTCACCAAAACTTGCCACACTAAGGGCAAATGCCAAATCACTGCTTGGTTGTTGGGTCTGATGGGCAATGGGTAGTGTCAAAAGCGTTGATGTGCTGCTATTTGGGGCTTTATAGCGAAGTTTTAAAAACCCCAGCTCAGTATTTTTGCCTGTATGACTGGTAGCGCGCGCTTGGTAGCGGCTGTCGTCTAGCCAACCTTGCTGCCCGACTGGGGTGATTTCAAACAGCGCAACCACGGATTTGCCTGCACCCAGTTCACCTGCATCTACTTTGTCGTTGTTAAAATCTTCTTTTTCAAGGACACGATTTTCATAGCCAATCAAGCGCCATTCCTTAACC
>CALAPG010000253.1 GCA_937889485.1 uncultured Moraxella sp.
GGTTGAACAATCACAGCTACCAGAACTCAATGACGAATTTTTAGAATTATTTGGGGTAAAAGAAGGCGGTGTTGACAAGCTAAAAGCCGACGTTCGTAAAAATATGGAGCGTGAAATCAAAGGCGCAGCACGCAATCAAGTCAAAGAAGCAGCCTTTAATGCGCTACTTGAAAAAAATGAAATTGACGTACCTGCATCAATGCTTGAGCAAGAAATTGACCGTCAACGTAACATGATGCTAAACCGCTTTGCCCAGCAGTTTGGTGCTGACCCAAAAACCTTTAGCAAAGACATGCTACCCAATGAATTGTTTGAAGAACAAGCCCTACGCGCTGCCCGTCTTGGCATCATCGTGTCAAGCTTGATTGAAGCAAACAAATTTGAAGTAGACCAAGCCCGCGTCACCAAGTACATTGACGAAATGGCAGAGAACTACGAAGATCCAAAAGAAGTGGTAGAATACTACACCAACAACGCCCAAGAGCGCGCCAATATCGAAGCGGTGGTGCTAGAAGACCAAGTGGTAGATTACATTTTGTCACAAGGCAAAGTCACCGACAAAGAAGTGTCTTACCAAGACCTATTAGCAAGCCAACAACAAGGCGCGATGTAATCTCACTGATTGCTAAGCATTGCCGTTTTAACTTGTTTTTATATCAATTGCCCTTATAAACAATAAGGGCTTTTGCATATTTTAAAAGGATAACACCTTTAAAAAGGATAACACCATGTTAGATAAATTCTTAGATTCGCCATTTGCGACGAGTCAAATTCAAAATACCGTGACACGTGGGCTCATCACGCCGCAAAGCACCCTTGTGCCCATGGTGGTTGAGCAGTCTTCACGCGGTGAACGCTCATTTGACATCTACTCGCGCCTACTGCGTGAGCGTGTGGTATTTTTGACAGGTCAAGTTGAAGACCACATGGCAAATTTGATTGTTGCCCAGCTACTCTTTCTTGAAGCAGAAAACCCCGAAAAAGATATTCACCTGTATATTAACTCCCCAGGCGGCTCAGTGAGCGCAGGGCTTGCCGTGTTTGACACCATGAACTTTATCCAGCCAGCGGTCTCTACCATCTGTATGGGCGGCGCGTATAGCATGGGGTCATTCTTGCTCGCAGCAGGCGAAAAAGGCAAACGCTACGCCCTTGCCAATGCACGCGTGATGATTCATCAACCATCAGGCGGCGCTCAAGGTCAAGCCACAGATATTGAAATCAATGCCCGTGAAATCCTAAAAATCCGTGAACGCTTAAACAACATTTTGGCAGAGCGCACGGGTCAACCACTTGAAAAAATCGCACGCGATGTTGAGCGTGATTACTGGCTAGATGCCCAAGAAGCCAAAGAATACGGGCTTGTTGATGAAGTATTACAAAAACGTCCAAGCATGGCTTAGTCGCCCATCTCGTGAAGTAGCAAATTAAGTCAAAGTCAATGTTAGGAGCGTTTTTATATGGCAAAAAATGATATAGAGCCCCGTTGCTCGTTCTGTGGCAAAGCCAAGCATGAAGTCAAAAAACTGATTGCAGGGCAAGATGCCAATATTTGTAATGAATGTATTGAATTATGTGATGACTTGCTCAGTGACGCGACATCATTAGATGACGGTGCTACAGCCAGTGAATCACAAAACAGCTGGGCATCTCGCAAGCTGCCGACGCCCAAAGAAATTCGCAGCCATCTTGATGAGTATGTGATTGGTCAAGACAAAGCCAAAAAGACCTTGGCGGTTGCCGTTTATAACCATTATAAACGCCTAAAAGTAAGCGAAACACTCACCCAAGACAGCACCTTGGCAAAACTGGGCGCTGATGATGCCATGGTTGAGCTATCCAAAAGTAATATCTTGCTGATAGGTCCTACGGGTTCAGGTAAAACGTTGCTGGCGCAAACCTTGGCACGGCTACTGGATGTACCGTTTGCCATGGCGGATGCCACCACGCTCACCGAAGCAGGCTATGTGGGTGAAG
Organism: uncultured Moraxella sp.; assembly: GCA_937889485.1. Taxonomy (GTDB): domain Bacteria; phylum Pseudomonadota; class Gammaproteobacteria; order Pseudomonadales; family Moraxellaceae; genus Faucicola. The sequence goes on from CALAPG010000253.1 coordinate 1,978, forward strand.
ATGTCGAAAACATCGTACAAAAGCTGCTACAAGCGGCGGATTTTGATGTCGAAAAAGCCCAAAAAGGCATTATCTACATTGATGAAATTGATAAAATCAGCCGTAAAAGCGAAAACCCCTCTATCACCCGTGATGTGTCAGGCGAAGGGGTACAGCAAGCCCTTCTCAAACTGATTGAAGGCACGGTAGCCAATATCCCACCACAAGGCGGACGCAAGCACCCCAACCAAGAGATGATTCAAGTGGATACCAGTAATATCTTGGTCATCTGTGGCGGGGCATTTGCTGGGCTTGATAACGTAATTCAGCAGCGCACCGAAAAAACAGGTATTGGCTTTAATGCCGATGTCAAACCCAAAGATACAGGCAAAAAAATTGGCGAGCTATTTAAGCAAGTAGAACCAGAAGATTTGATTAAGTTTGGGTTGATTCCTGAATTAATCGGCCGCTTACCTGTGGTGGCGACCCTTGAAGAACTGGATGAAGCCGCGCTAATTCAGATTTTGACTGAGCCCAAAAACGCGTTGGTCAAGCAGTATGAATATCTGTTTGAGATGGAGCAAGCCAAGCTCACCTTTAATGATGATGCACTCGTTGCCATCGCCAAGCAAGCCCTCAAGCGCAAAACAGGCGCGCGTGGTCTTCGCTCGATTATCGAGAACGCTTTGCTGGATACCATGTATGAGTTACCGTCAACAGGCGTGGGTAAAACCGTGCTGGTTGATGAAGCCGTCATTAACCACAATGCTGCCCCAACCATCAACTAATCATGCAAACCTCAAAAAAACGCGCTCAGTTGGGTGCGTTTTTTCTTGTCCATTATTAATTATCAATCAGCCAGCCTTGGCGCACCGCATGGGCAATTTTTGCAGTTATCCAGTCATGAATCACAGGAAAATCATCCGCAATAAACGCTTGTGCCGCTTCTACTTGTGAACGTTTGACGTTATGGTCAGTCCATGCGCCGCCTTGTGTGACGGTATTTAGCATAAAGGGTAATAAGCGGTCGACCGTTTTAATCAGCTTGGCTTCAGGGCTATTGCCTGTTTCTTGTTCATCCCACAGCGGCAATAAGTCTGCGATGGGGTTGCCTGAGAGCGCAGCCAGTCTTGCCACGCCTGCCCTTTCATCCACGTGTGCCGCGGCGCGTTTATCATCATACAAAAACGTGTCCCCTGCATCAATCTCGCCCAAATCATGCACCAATGCCAGTTTTAGCAGCTTTTCATGGCTCACGGTTAGCTTAAAATGCTCGGCAACTGCCCAACACGCCATGGCAAGATGCCATGAATGCTCGGCAGAGTTTTCTAGGCGGCGTGGCGTGTGGTCGGTGGTTTGGCTAATATAATTGCGCCGATTCACTGCTTTGAGTGCATCAATCGCCAATAAATAATCGATTAAATCTTGCATGGTATCCTGTATGTTATGTTGCGCCTTATTTGACCAAGGCTGAAATTTGTTTAAAGGCAGGGTCATCGGCACTACGGCACAGCTCAAACAAAATCGCTTCGGTAGTGGTCACCACCGCGCCAGCCCGCCGCATACGCCGCAGGGCAATTTTGCGGTCGTACGCGTCTCTTGAGCCCACTGCATCGGCGATGATAATCGGCTGCATACCGTTATCCAATAAGTCAAGCGCGGTTTGCATCACGCACACATGCGCTTCTGTGCCAAACAAAATGACGGTGTTACGGTTTTGCTGGGCGATGTGATGCCACGATGTCGGGGTGTCGCAGGCGCTAAAGGTGTTTTTTTCAAAAACCTTGGCATTACTTTCACTCAGTAACGCCATCAGTTCAGGCAAGGTTTGTCCCAAGCCTTTTGGGTATTGCTCATTAAGCATAATTGGCACATTTAATACTTGTAAACCCTGTACCAACTTCGCGGCTTTCTTTAGTAAGGCTTGTTTGCTATCAATATGTGGGGCAAGGCGCGCTTGTATGTCAATGAGCATGGCTTGGCAGTCATCTCGCTCAATACGGTAAGGTCTTGGGATAAATTTGGTGGTCATCGTCAGCTCCTTTGATGATGGGTCAACAAAAAATGGCGCAGTTGCCGCTAGGCAGTTGCTCCTAATACGTCGGTTGGTCGCACAAGTCTATCACGGTCAATTGATAATCCAAACGCCCCAAATAGCCATATCTACCTTTTTGACTCAATTCTGCGCTGATACACACATGGTCACAATGGACATTATCGATGAGTTTTTTGCACTGGCTGCCACTATCACTGGGCGTTTTATCTGCTTGGTACAGGGTATCAAGTTTGAATAATGGGTCATATATATCATAGCTTGCGCCATCGGTCACTAGGGTCAAATAGTTGCCCACTTTGTGTACTTGTCCCACATACCGCTGCGCGCCAATTTCGCCATGGAAACCTTGGGTATGTTTGCGCCGCGTTTGGTGCTGCTGTTTGGCATACTGCCATGCACCAAACGCCCCTGCCACACCAACCACGCCTGTTGTGACTGTCGCCGCTGCCGCAAGCCCCAATAATTTGGGCAATGCATGACGTTTTTTTTGGCGGTTAGGTTTGCGGTGTTTGGCGGCTTTTTTTGTCACGGCGAATAAACTCTTAAAGTAATAGGTTTTGATTGGATAAACGTTTGAATCACTGGGTCTAAAATTCTTGTACTTAACAGTTCGGCTAAAATAGCAAACGTAGGCAAAGTGCGCTTAATAAGTCACGACTTTTGGTGATGCTATTGATCACACTGTCATATCTATACTCTTTTACACCTAGGCTTTTTTGCACCTAGACTCTATAGTAACGAATTTTTGGCAGCGTTGTAGCAGATTTTTGTTAGTGTTATTTTTGCCAAATGTGCTTGTATTTTTCGAGTAGCTGTTCTGGGGTTTCAGGTCGCTCATCGTCTTTGATGATACAGTCAATCGGGCAGACTTTATCACAGGTTGGCTCATCATAAAACCCAATGCACTCTGTACACAAATCTGGGTTGATAACGTAGGTTTTTTGCACTTTGTTATCGTAGCTGATGGCTTCATTGGGGCATTCTGGCTCGCAGATGTCGCAATTGATACAGTCGGAAGTGATTTTAAGTGCCATATTTAGGAAATTTATCAAGGAAAAAAGAAAGGATAGAAAGATAGCGACTGAGTGCCCTATCTTTCAGCTATCAAGACTCAATTAAGTGAAAATCGGCTCGCTGACGTTTTTCATGATTAACGCAAATTGCAGCACGTCTTGAGACATATCTTTGAACGGATTGGCAATTTGACATATCCAACCTGAGCCTAGTGCACCCTCAATTGGCTCGCCTTTTTTGTCCCACATGTCAGTGAGTTGATAACTTAAGTTACCTTGTGGGGTCATGATTTCGATGGTATCCCCCACCATC
>CALAPG010000254.1 GCA_937889485.1 uncultured Moraxella sp.
GCTGTTGGACATGTTTTGGTGCTGAACCACCTGCGCCTGTTTCGTACATGCCGCCGCCTGCCATAAGCGGTACAATTGATAACATTTTGGCAGAGGTGCCAAGCTCAAGGATTGGGAATAGGTCGGTTAAGTAGTCACGTAAGATGTTACCTGTCACGGAGATGGTGTCTTGACCGCGAGCTACCCGCTCAAGGGTAAAGCGCATGGCGCGCACTTGTGACATAATTTGGATATTAAGCCCAGTGGTGTCATGGTCTAAGAGGTATTTATTGACTTTTTTGATCAGCTCATTTTCGTGTGGGCGGTATGGGTCAAGCCAGAAAATAGCTGGCATGCCTGAGTTGCGCGCACGATTGACCGCCAGTTTTACCCAGTCGCGAATCGGGGCATCTTTGACTTGACACATGCGCCAGATATCGCCTTCTTCCACGTTTTGCGACATCAGTACTTCGCCTGTGTCAACGTCGGTGATATTGGCAACGCCTGTTTCAGGGATTTCAAAGGTTTTGTCATGTGAGCCGTATTCTTCGGCTTTTTGTGCCATTAAGCCCACATTGGGTACGGTACCCATGGTCGCTGGGTCAAAGTTGCCGTGCCATTTGCAAAAGTTGATGACTTCTTGATAAATACGGGCAAAGGTAGATTCTGGCATGACGGCTTTACAGTCATAGGGTTTGCCATCGGCTGCCCACATTTTGCCGCCGTTACGAATCATGGCAGGCATTGAGGCATCTACGATGACATCATTGGGTGAGTAAAAGTTATCAATGCCTTTGGCAGAGTCTACCATGGCTAATGCGGGGCGATGCTCTTGGCAAGCGTGTAGGTCGCGGATAATTTCTTCTCGAATGGTGGTAGGCAAGGTTTCGATTTTTTCATAAAGACCTGCCATGCCATTATTGACGTTGATGCCAAGCTCATCAAACGTTTTGCCCCATTTTTCAAAGGCGTCTTTGTAGTAGACTTTCACGCAGTGACCAAATACGATGGGGTGTGATACTTTCATCATGGTGGCTTTGACGTGTAGAGAGAACAAGATTTTACCTTCGCGGCAGTCTTCAAGTTCTTTTTCGTAGAAGTCAATGAGGGCTTTTTTACTCATAAACATCGAGTCGATGATTTCGCCATCTTGCAGGGCTACTTCTGGTTTTAGTACCAATGTTTTGCCGCTGTCTGTGATAAGTTCCATTTTTACTTTACGCGCTTTATCCAAGGTCATGGATTTTTCGCCATGGTAAAAGTCGCCCTCTTCCATGTGTGAGACGTGGGTTTTTGACCATTGTTTCCACTCACCCATGCTGTGCGGGTGTTTTTTGGCATAGTTTTTTACGGCAGCAGGGGCGCGGCGGTCAGAGTTACCTTCACGTAATACAGGATTTACGGCAGAACCCAAGCATTTGCCATAACGTGCTTTGATGGCTTTTTCTTCTTCGGTGGTGGGGTTTTCTGGGTAGGTTGGGATTTGGTAGCCTTTGGCTTGTAGTTCTTCAATACATTCTTGCAGCTGAGCCACTGAGGCACTAATATTGGGAAGTTTGATAATATTGGTGTTTGGGTCTTGGGTAAGACGTCCTAGTTCAGCTAGGTTATCGGGGACTTGTTGTTCGGGGGTGAGGTAGTCTGAAAATTCTGCCAATACCCGCGCTGCCACGGAAATATCGGTTTTGGTGATTTCTACGCCTGCTGGTTTGGTAAACGCTTCAATGATAGGAAGTAGTGAGTAAGTTGCCAGTAGCGGGGCTTCGTCAGTTAAGGTATAGATAATATTTGACTTTCCACTAGCCATAAGTAACCTCTTTATATTGATGTGGGTGTTGAATACTAGACGATAGGTCTAGTGTCACGATGAATAGAACTATTATAGTGGTACGAATTGGGTGCTGCCACAGGTGATGGCATCTTTTAAAGGCAAAGTATCAGCTTTGTAAACAAATTCGTCAATAATGTATCTTGGAATACCAATATTTAGCAGAAAAATGGTATGGCGTTGACATTGGCTGATCTTGCTTATTACGCTTGATTTTAAAGGGTCATAATAGCATGAAAGGCGCTGGGCGGGTATGTTAACGGCAATGCGCTAGCAGACAAAGCACGGATTGTTGTTGATGCGTGGTTTGGCAGCCCTGCCCTACACAGGGTATGGCAGGGCTGTTGATGGGTACCAAGATAGTGGCACGGTGTGGTGTATTGTATCCGCTGGCAGTGTTAGCGCGCGGTTCTAACCAGTTTGTTGCCAATTTCTTTTTCGATGGCATTGAGATCATGCGTGGTCAATGGCTGGTGTTCGGTATTGTAGTGCCAGTTGTCTGCGGTACGAGTAAGGCTTGCAAACCATAGTGCTTTGGTAGTACTGGGCAGTTTGGCAAAGTTTAGCTCACTAATAAGGTTGCCTTCGTCATCGCTAAGCTGACACTGCGCGTTTTGTACCTTGTTTAGTGAAAATCCCTGATAGCAGCTCACCAGTAATACCACGTGAAAGATGGGCTGAGGGATTTTGTTAAGATAGATTATCAAGCTTTCTTGGTTGGTTTTTGGGTCATCAGGGTTGTCTAAGCGTGGCGTTGACTCGCTAACGTCTGCTTGGTTGGGTATTTTTGAGGGGTCAATAGGTTTTTTGCCCAAAAACTCATCGCCTTGGTGCCGAATACTTTCGGCTTGGTCACGCACGTTTTTATACCATACGCGTTCTATGACTTCACCATAGCGGTTGCATAGTAGGCAGGATAGGTCTAGATCTGCCCATTCGGTGTTTTTTTTGAGGGTGTGATAAAGCCCTTTTTTTGGGATGCGGGTACGGTGCCATTGTAAGGTTAAAAACCATTGTTTGAGCACCACGCCCATGTCTGGTAATGCGATGCCCGTGGCGATTTTGTCGTCTTGCAGGGCATCATCGTTTTGGATGATTTGGTGGCTTTTTGCCAAAATTGTCTCATCGGTGATGGGGGTATCGGACGTGGCTTTTTGCTGATGTGCTTTTTCTTCACCAAA
>CALAPG010000255.1 GCA_937889485.1 uncultured Moraxella sp.
AACATAAGGGTCAGATTGAGCCAATAACCAGTATGGGATTGAAGTAGGGCGGTTAGTAAATGACGGGTAAATATAACGACAGTAATTCTGATAGCAGTAACCTCGATAGCAAACCTATGCCAGGTCATCATATATCTAACCAGCACCTTAACACCACACCGTCAACCTTAGCTAAGGATAGCCAAATTACTGATCAAGGAACGAGTCAAGTCAATATCACTTCCGCGCCAATCCATACCCAAACCAACGCCAAGCTTGCATCCAACACTATGAGTCATGGTAAACCCACACCCGAACAGCTCGAAACCTTGCGAATGGCCAGTGCATTTGCCTATCGAATTTGGGAAGCCAAGCCCAATGCTGTACAAGCCTTTTTACGTAGCTATCCGCTAGCCACACCCTTAAGTGAACAACAAATTAAAGACTTAATCCGTGATTATACCTTGGATGAAGATTGCCAAGTGGCCGATGATGCCACGGTTATGCGTGGGTTGCGTCATCTGCGTAACTTTTTACAACTGCGGTGGATTTGGCAAGATGCGTTACAGTTGATTAGCCTTGAACAGCTAACGTGGGAATTAACCAAGTTTGCCGATTACTGCCTAATTTTTGCCAAAGACTATGTCTATCAAAACTTGATAAAGCGCTATGGTGAGCCGATTTTTTACACGGGCAAAAACAAGCCGAAAGTTGATGATATGGCCATCATTGCCATGGGTAAAATGGGTGCGCAAGAACTGAATTTATCCAGTGATATCGATTTGATTTTTGTTCACCAAGGTCAAGGTGATACCGATGGCGACAAGGTCAATGGCACTAAGTCAATTGATAATAAAAAGTTTTTTACCAAATGGGGTCAAGGTATTATCGAGCTACTCGATAAACACACCCAAGACGGCTTTGTGTTTCGTATTGATATGCGCTTGCGTCCGTCTGGACAAGCGGGCATGATGGTAGTGTCTGCCCATGCCTTTGAGCTGTATCAGCTACAAAAAGCGTGGGCGTGGGAGCATCAAGCCTTGGTGCGCGCGCGCGCTATTTGTGGCGACCATCGCGTCATGACAAAATTTGATCGCATACGCCACACCGTGCTTTGCCTACCGCGTGACAAAGACAGCGTACGCATTGAAGTATCCACCATGCGCCACAAAATGCAAGACCACTTGGGCAGTGATAAACATACCAAACAAAAAGGCTTGTTTCATCTCAAACAAGATGCAGGCGGGCTGGTAGATATCGAGTTTATTGCCCAATTTGCGGTACTTGCCTATGCCTATGAGTACCCTGCATTGGCAACTTGGAGTGACAATGTACGTATTTTTGAAGTATTGGGTAACTCAGGCTTGGTGGACAACGATATTTGTCACAAGCTAACCCAAGCCTACTTGCGGATTCGCGCCATGACCCATCGGTTGGCACTGGCAGAAAACCCCATTTTGGTGGACGAGGCTGAGTGGTATACCCTGCGTAGTTTTGTGGATGAACAGTGGTATCACCTCATCGGACAACGCCCCGATCATATTTAACAATAGTTCAACCCCACTTTTTGACGACAAATTTTTTTAAATAGTTAATTTTTTAGTTTCAAACAAAAACCCTAGGAGCAATCAATGGCGACAATTCCCACAATGGCAGACCGTGATGGTTATATCTGGATGGATGGCAACATGGTGGATTGGCGTGATGCCAAAATTCACGTACTAACTCACACCTTGCATTATGGCATGGGGGTGTTTGAAGGGGTACGTGCTTACCAAACCCATGACGGACGCACAGCGATTTTTCGCTTAGAAGACCATACCAAACGCTTATTAAACTCAGCAAAAATTTTTCAGCTTAATGTGCCATATAGCTATGAACAAGTCTTAGAAGCCCAAAAAGCCGTGGTACGAGATAACAAGCTGCAATCGGCTTACCTGCGCCCTTTAATTTGGGTAGGCTCAGAAAAACTCGGTATTGCCGCCAAAGACAACACCATCCACACCATCGTAGCAGCATGGGTATGGGGGGCATACCTTGGTGAAGAAGGCATGGCAAAAGGGATTCGTGTTAAAACCTCAAGCTTTACCCACCACCACCCAAATGTCACCATGTGTAAAGCCAAAGCCGTGAGTAACTACCCTGTCTCTATCATGTCAAACCAAGAAGTCACCCGTCATGGCTATGATGAAGCGGTATTGA
>CALAPG010000256.1 GCA_937889485.1 uncultured Moraxella sp.
AGCGATATTTTTTATTGTACAAAATATCGCTGTTTTGGGATCATGGCGTTATTTTAAAATTCCAAAAAAATTAAGCAAAAACAAGATGGCAAACGCTGTCAAAAACAACAAACCTGACCAAGCCAATGCGCGCAGCCAGATGGGTAGATGGGCTTGCTTACGTACCAAATCAAAATTAAGCCACGCAAAAACGGGCGCTGACACAAACGCCATAATCATAGCAAATTTTAGCATAGCGCCCAACTGCGAACCAAAATAAAAAATAATCAACAATCCCGCCACGCTAAAAAATGTCAACCAAAAACTAAGCGACTTAGCAGAAAAATCAGTACGGTGCTGAATGATGCGAATAGATTCGGTATTGAGACGCGCATAACCATCAATCACCGTAATGGTGGTACCAAACATACACATAAAGGCAATAAACGCAACCAAATACCTAGACCAAGAACCAATCGTTTGGGTATACATACCAATTAACTGGCTCACATATTGACCGCCTGCCAGCTTGATTTCTTCACCCGAACCGTATTGCACCAATACCCCCAATGCTAAGAATATCAATGCCAAAATAGCCGATGTCCAATAACCCACATTAAAATCAAGCAAACCTTGTTGATGGGTAAGACTAGGATTATCGTGGCGTTTTGCCACCGTCCATAGTGAAGTAATGGTAGAAATCTCAATCGGCGCTGGCATCCAGCCCATCAAGGCAACAATAAAACCTAACGTGGCAAGATTCCAAGGGCTGGCAGGGATAAATTCTGGCGTTACCACAGACGGTTTGCCCATCGCAATAAGCACGGCCAATAGCGTAGTGACGGTCAAAGCCACCACAATCCACTTGGTAACTTTATCCAGTACTTGATAATGACCCACCATCAAAAATAGCCAAGAAATCAACAGCGTAATAACTGCTAGCCACTGTCCGCTTAGCGCCCAAGATTGGGGCAGTAAAAAACCTAAAATGACAGAACACAGCATTGCCACCGCACCTGTATTGATGATGCCTGCAATCAATGACATGACTAAAAACACCCACACATAAACCCGACTACGCGACGCATAACCTTCTACCAAACTGCGGTTAGTGTCATAGGTATAATCCGTAGCAAACCGAAAAAATGGGTATTTAAATATATTGGCGAGCACAATAAAAATGGCTAATTGCCAGCCATACAACGCCCCTGCCTGTGTTGAAGCAATCAGATGCGAGCCACCAATTGCCGCCGACGCCATCAAAATACCAGGTCCAAAAATTTGCCAATTAAAGCCCTTTGACGGGGGCGCAACTTGTTGATTCATAC
>CALAPG010000257.1 GCA_937889485.1 uncultured Moraxella sp.
ATTAAATGTTTCATTAGGTACGCTCCCCTTTGGCTAACCACATATCACGCATTGATTGCCCTGCCAATTGCATGGGATAAACGTGTTCGTTTCTATCGACAATGACATCAATAAACACTAATCTGTCTTTCATGGCTAATGCTCGCGCCAGTTCTTCATCAAGTTTGGCAGGGTCTGTGACTTTGATGCCAACATGGCCGTATGCTTCGGCAAGTTTAACAAAATCTGGCAGCGAATCCATATATGAGTTGGAATGGCGACCTTCGTAAATCATGTCTTGCCACTGCTTCACCATGCCCAACTGCGCGTTATTTAGGTTTAAGATTTTGACGGGTAAGTTGTACTGAAGGCAAGTTGATAACTCTTGGATATTCATCTGAATAGAGCCTTCGCCTGTGATACATACTACATCACGTTCGGGGCAAGCAAGCTTGGCTGCCATGGCATAAGGAAGACCCACGCCCATGGTGCCAAGACCGCCCGAATTGAGCCATTGTCGCGGTTCATCGTACTTGTAATAAAGTGCCGCAAACATCTGATGCTGTCCAACGTCTGAGGTAATAATGGCTTTACCTTCACTTAATGCATAAAGACGCTCGACAACGTGCTGGGGTTTCATGCCGTTGCTATCATCTTTGTCATAACGCAAACCATGACGTTTGCGCCATTCGTTGATTTGCGCCCACCAATCGTGGAGCGCTGGCTGGTCAAGCGCGCTGTTATTTTCTTTGACAATCCCCAACATTTCTATCAACACATTTTTGACATCACCCACAATTGGGATATGCGCATTGATCGTTTTTGAAATAGAGGCTGGGTCAATATCAATGTGGATAATTTTGGCGTTTGGACAAAATTTTTGGGTATTGTTGGTAACGCGGTCATCAAAACGTGCCCCAACTGCCAAAATCACATCTGAGTTGTGCATGGTCATGTTGGCTTCATAGGTGCCATGCATACCTAACATACCCAAAAATTGTTTGTCAGAACCTGGGTAAGCACCAAGCCCCATTAAGGTATTGGTTACGGGTAAATTTAATAATTGCGCAAGCTCTGTTAACTCTGCACTGGCGTTGGCAGCAATAACCCCACCGCCTGAGTATAGCACAGGGCGTTTTGCCGCTAGCAAGGTGTCAATGGCTTTACGAATCTGCCCTGAATGACCCCGTACAGACGGCTGATAAGAACGCAAGCTAACCGATTCTGGAAAGTGGTAAGCAAATTTTTCGTTCGGTGCGGTTTTGTCTTTGGGCACATCGATTACCACAGGACCTGGGCGTCCAGAGCTTGCGATATAAAAGGCTTTACGCACAATTTCGGGGATTTCACTGGCATGACGCACTTGAAAGCTATGCTTGACCACAGGGCGTGATACCCCAATCATGTCAGTTTCTTGGAAAGCATCATCACCAATCAAGCTAGATGGCACCTGACCTGAGATAATCACCATGGGGATAGAATCCATGAATGCTGTAGCAATTGCGGTAACGGTGTTGGTGGCACCCGGACCTGACGTGGCAAGTACGACACCTGTTTGACCCGTCACCCGCGAATAAGCATCTGCCATGTGCCCGGCTGCTTGCTCATGACGCACCAGAATATGTTCAATTTTATCTTGCTTAAATAGGGCATCATAAATGTGCAAAACTGCCCCACCTGGGTAACCAAAAATATATTGAACCCCTTCATCAATAAGGGCTTGCACCAGCATTTCTGCACCTGATAGCATCACGGGTTCACCTGTCGAGGTTTGAACCGATTTTTTATCAAAATGGGGTGCAGCGTGAGCCGTTTGATTGTCTCCCGTCGCCGCTATTGGATTCACGGTGGGAGCTTGGGTAGTTTGAGTCACTGTCATCACCTTTTGTGGTCGTCGTCAGATAGGTATTTACTGGGTTGTCGCTATAGCTATAATAGGCGCACTATTTGTTAGGATCTTGATCAACTGCCAACAAACATAGCGTAGTATGACACAGATGACAACGCTAACGAGGACAAAAAAATGATAACCAAAAAAGAAGGCAACACAAAAATGTGGTGTTTAGATTGATGGCTACTTTTTGTCTTTGTTGACCGATAAGTCAGCGTTGTTAATTGTTTAACAACAACAAGGGTAAAAAATGCACGTGTTTTGGGTGCCTATTTAAGCGATAACCTTAAATATTTTATTTTTTACCAATTAATAACAAACGATAATTTATTATTAATGACCAGTAGATAACCCAATATTGTTGTTTTTTGCCCATAAAGTCAAGAAAAAAATAACTTGTTTTAATATAACTTTTTTTTATGTAATAATTGGCATGGCAAATTGATTAAAATTAGGATTTTTTATGCCATCTTAGGATGAGCTATGGTAATCTAGCCAGTTATGTTTGATATGATTACCTTTAGGAACAACCATGCTAAAACCACTTTGTTTATTGTCATTATTGTTAGCGCCTATGTTCGTAACGCCATCAAATGCCGCAACTTATTTTAAGTGGACGGATAAAAACGGTGTTCCCCACTATAGTCAATACGCCCCAACTAACGGGGTAAATCTACATAAAGTCCAAGTGGTAAATACACGGGAGCTAGGCCCAAGTAGTAGCGCTGCAGCCGCCGTGCCAAATGCCTCAACCGCTGCACCTACCCAAAACCCAGATCAAAAACGTAACGCCGAGCTTGAAAGTCAAAACAAACTGCTTAAAAAACAACAAGATCAAGAACATTGTAAGTCTTTACAAAATAACCTCGCCAACCTTAACGTGGGCGGACGCGTGTATGAAATGGATGACAAAGGTGAACGCAAATATTTGGATGGTCGTGAAATTGAACTGCGCCGCGGCAAGGTTGCGCAAGCGATTAACCAATATTGTAAATAAGCGCGCTATATGCAGCCATAAAAGGCTCATTGCTATGAGAGCCTATTTACAACAGCACTGCGCTAGGACAATTGTTCACTATGGATAGTGTCTGCAATAGCTGCTGCCATATGTTTGGCCTGCAAGCCATATTCACCCATTGATGCTGCTAAGCAGTCGCCTGCCTTTGCATGAATAAGCGTGGCTGAGATTAGTGGATAGTGGATATGCTGCGCTACAAAACTTGCGACAACACCTGCTAGGCAGTCTCCCATACCCGCGGTTGCCATGCCCGCATTGCCAAGCCCACAAATAAAGGTATCCCCATTTTCACTGACCAGTGTTTCTGCACCCTTAATCAACCATTGCCCACCATACTGTTGGGAAAGTTGTGTTAAAGCGGATAATTTATCACGGTCAACCTGTTGATAGTCTATACCTAGTAACCGCGCCGCCTCGCCTGCGTGCGGTGTACAGTAGCAGTGTGCAGCGAGTTTTTGCGGATTGCTAGTTTGGAGATTGTTAGTTTGAAGATCGATAGCTTGCGGCGGGGCAATTGGGTTGAGAGATGGCGCCGTAGGTGGTGTTGGACAATTTTTTGATAGATATTGGCTTAAGTGAAACAGCCCATCAGCATCAATTACACAAGATTTTTGGTGAGCTAAGCTGATTTTTAACGTTTGTTCAAATAGCTGGTAGCTGGCGGCATCTCGTCCCATTCCCATACCGATAGCGACCACATCTACTTGTGCTATTAAAGTGCTAAGCGCTAGGGCGTCATGCAGATCTGCCGTCATGGCATTGGGCAAATTGGCAATGATAGCCCCATGAAAATCCCTATGACAAGCCACGGTGACCTTACCTGCGCCAGCAGCAAACGCACTACTGGCAGATAGCAGCGCGGCACCTGCCATACCTTGCCCAGTTTCTAACCGATTGCCACCGATAATCAGCACATGACCATAACTGCCTTTATGGCTAATTTGTGCCCGTTTTGATAGACGCTGTGGGCGATTGAGATAAAAAATGGGGTTATCTGGCAATGTGAGCGGCATGAGCGGTATGTCAATAATGCGTCCAACATATGCTTTGGCATCACCTAAATGCAACCCAATTTTTCTTGCACCCAAACACAGGGTAATATCTGCGTGAATGGCAATATCTTCATAAACTTCACCCGTGGCGGCGTTGACACCACTAGGTACGTCAATGCTTATTACTTGGGTAGAAGCGTAGCTGTTTTTTTGCTGATTAATCCATCGGCTGATGGCAGTATAATCTGCAGGCATGCCGCGGCTTAAGCCTATGCCAAACATGGCGTCAATGATGACTTCATACCTCACGGCTAGCCCTTGTTGGTTCACGGCTTGAAAGGTGTGATAATCTATACAATGAATTTTTTGCGGGAGAATGGTTGCTATTGCTTTGGCTTGCTGACTATCTGCTGTGGTGGGTGCTGCCATTTCAACCACGGTGATATGCCAAGTGGGTCGATGCTGCGCCAAATAATGCGCGACAAGCCAGCCATCACCGCCATTATTACCCGCCCCAACCACCACCAACACTGTGCTTATAGGCGTTTCACCTTGATTGAGTAGCCAGTGGGTAATTTGCCATGCCGCTTGCTGCATTAATCCAAAGCTTTGGCTGTGCTTAAACCATTGTTTTTCAAGCGCATAAATGTAGGCTGGGGCATAACAAGCAACCGCTTGCGGCATATCCACCCATTTGGTAGTCACAGATTTGGTGGGAGTAATCATAAAATCTTCCTGTTTTTTGGCAGTCTTATCTCGGTAAATATGCGGCAATTTATCTGATAAATCACTGAATAAAATTTGCTATAATTGGTACGATTTTTTTTGTAGATTGTGTTATGACCGCCCATCCTGCCAATCATGGCACTTTAATACCACTATATGCCAACGATGCCTCACAATCAAGCGAGGCTTTACAATCAAGCCCGTCAGATTTGGTGGCGCTAAAAGCTTGGATCAAGACGCAAGCACTTGCGTTAGGCTTTGGTGACTGCGGCGTCATTGAACCTCATCACCCAATTTTTGCCAAACAGATGCTTGGGCTGCAGCAATGGCTTGCTGCGGGCAAACACGGTGACATGCACTTTTTTGAAGACAATCATGACAAACGCGCCAATCCTGCTTTATTGGTCGAAGGTACCCAAAGCATCATCAGTGTGCGCTTAGATTACTTGGTAACCGCACCGCCACGGCGCGCCATTCCTGATAATGCCTTACCCAATCATGGCATTATCGCGCGCTATGCCCGTGGGCGTGATTATCATAAAACCATGCGTGGGCGGCTTAAGTTACTTGCCAATCAAATTTTGCAAAAATTACAACGCGACTACCCACACTATGCCACAGGATTTGTGTTTCGTCCGTTTAGTGACTCTGCGCCAATTTTTGAGCGCGCCCTCGCTGAGCATGCAGGGCTTGGTTGGACAGGCAAGCATACGTTGCTCATTAACCAACAAGCAGGGTCTTTTTTTGTATTGGGTGAGCTGTTTACCAGTTTACCGTTACCGCCCGACACGGTTGCTACGTCATCTCAGTCTAGGGGACATTGTGGCAGCTGCCAAGCTTGTATTGATATTTGCCCAACCCAAGCCATCCAAAAAAACGCCACAGGACATTATGACGTGGATGCACGACGCTGTATTTCTTATTTAACCATCGAATTAGCGGGGGAAATTCCCGTTGAGCTGCGCCCAAAAATTGGTAACCGCATTTTTGGTTGTGATGATTGTCAGCTGATTTGCCCGTGGAATAAGTTTGCCAAACTTGCCGTGATTGATGATTTTCAGCCGCGCCATGGCTTGGATAACGTGACATTATTACAACTTTGGTCGTGGGATGAAGCCGAGTTTTTAAAAAAAACCGAAGGCAGTCCCATTCGGCGTACAGGGTATCAAAATTTTATGCGTAATATCGCTGTGGCACTTGGTAATGCTCCTTTTAGCCCAACCATCATTGCCAATCTGCAACAAAAACGCCCGACATTGAGCGAAAACACCCAAGCGCATATTGATTGGGCATTACACCAACAGTCAAGTCAATCATAAGGGATGGTGAGCCTGTGTCAATGCGCTGCTCTAAGCGTTGTTTTGGCGACAGTGATATAAACTGATATAACTGATATAATAAGGTGCGCTCGTAATCGGCTAGCGTCCATGTTTTTTCACAGGTAAAGGTTTGGTGATGTTGTGGTCAAGAGATCGGCTAAAGCTGTGCGGTTCTCGGCTTATTTTTGGCTGATGTTTGCCACTTAATATAGAATTTATCAAGCCATCATTTTTAAGGTTATATTATGAATACCCCTGTTGCACAGCTTGAACCCACCAGCGTTTGGTCGTGGTTTGCCAAAATCTGTGCCATTCCTCATCCCACTTTCCATGAGCACCCATTAGGTGATTTTATTGTCAATGAAGTAAAAACCCACGGGCAAGCGTATGGGCTCAGCGTAGAAAAAGACGCTAAAGGCAATATCTTGATCCAAAAACCTGCTAGCAAGCTATATACCTTAAGCCATCCTGCCGCAGATCGCCCACCCGTTGCGATTCAAGCACATTTTGATATGGTGGCGCAAAAGGGTCAGTCGTCTTGCCATGATTTTATCAATGACCCTATTTTGCCTGTGATTAAAGATGGTTGGGTATGGGCAACCGATACCACGCTAGGCGCCGACAACGGCATTGGACTTGCCATGGCGCTGGCGGTGGCATTTAGTGATGACATCGCCCATCCTGCACTGCATTTGATTTTGACTTGCGAAGAAGAAATTGGCATGGGCGGCGTGCAAGTGGTGAGCCCTGATTGGCTGACTGCCCCTACGCTGATTAATCTTGATTCTGAAGATGAAGGCGAGCTGTTTGTTGGCTGTGCAGGCGGACGTGATGCCACATTCCACTTGGCAGCACCGCAGGTGACAGTGCCTAGCAACCTCACCACGATTGCTATTCATGTTAGCGGTTTGCAAGGGGGGCACTCCGGCATTGATATTCATAAAGGTCTTGCCAATGCTAATTTACTGCTGGCACGAGTGTTGTCAACAATTTTTGAGACTAAGCCTTTTTATCTGCAAAGTTGGCAAGGTGGGGTGTTAAGAAATGTGATTACCCGTGAAGCGACAGCGGTGATTGTGGGTGATTTGGCTGCAATTACGCCTTTATTGAGTGCTTTACAACACGATCTGGCTAGTGAGTATCACGTGGCGGAGCCCACATTACAGATAACGGCAGAAAAATTAGCTACCTCATCTATGGATGCAGCTGTCGCTATTGCGCCTCAAGATACCAAGCGTATGCTTAATTTACTGCGAACGTTACCCAATGGCGTGCTTCGCATGAGTGACAGCTTTGCAGGCGTGGTAGATAGTTCAATAAGTACGGGCGTGGTAAAACTTATGACCGCAGAGGCTGCGGCAGATACCGCAACATTAGAGATACGCTGCCTGATGCGCTCACTGGCTGAGACCCCCAAAGCCGATATCAGCCAGCGCTTACAAGCCTTGGCAGATATGGCAGGCGCGCAATTAACCCTGAGTGATGATTATCCAGGTTGGGAGCCCGATCCAGACTCTGCATTATTAGCACTGGCAAAAACCGTCATGGCACAACACTTTGATGGTGAACCCAACATACAAGTTATTCATGCAGGCTTAGAATGCGGGATTATTGCCGAGCATTATCCTGACTTGCAGATGGTGTCCTTTGGCCCTGATATTCAAGGGGCGCATGCACCGGGCGAACGAGTGAAAATCGATACTGTTGAAAAATGTTGGCAGTTGTTGATCGCTGCACTGGCAAATGTGGATTAAAACAAAGCCTTGATTTACCCATCAACCCTGTACAGATAAATACTGTGCAGGGACATATTTAGTCAGCCAAACACCATTTTCTGCCTGATAAAACTTCAAGCTATTTTTCAGGCTGATGTCTCAGCACTAGACTCAGGAATTTACTGATTTTGGTCATCTCTGACATTTTTATGCGCCTCTAAACACTCACAAT
>CALAPG010000258.1 GCA_937889485.1 uncultured Moraxella sp.
CGTTTGTTTAACTACTGGAAATCAACCGAAGCGCACATTTTGCAGAAAAACCAAGATGATATCTTAGTGGCAGATGCCGAGGGTGTGGCAGGCTATGAAGAACAATGGCAGAATCCTAGCAAATATGCGGCTGTTTATTATAACTTTGTTGATGAGTCTGGCAATCAACGTCCTGCTCCATTTCGTATGGGTGCAGCTCAGCCTCCTGTGGGTGTATTAAACGCAGCAGAAAGCGCAAAACAGGGCATTACTGACATTCTCAATATGCACGCGCCAGTGATGGGCGGGCAAGGTAATGAGACGTCAGGTGTGGCAATCGGTATGCGTCAACGCCAGTCTGAAACCGCCCAATTCCACTTACAAGACAATCTAAACAAGTCAATCCGTCACGGTGCAAAAATCTTGCTTGGGCTTTATCAAGCACTCTACACCGTACCAATGGTTAGGCGCATTGTGGGTGTCGATGGTGAGAGCGAACAGGTCAAACTGTTTGAAGAAACCGCCAAAGGTGTGATTGCTGATGTGACAGTTGGGCGTTATGACGTACGCATGGACACGGGACCATCATTTAATACGCAGCGTGAGCAAAACTTTGCGCTGATGATGCAGCTTTTGAGCATGAATCCGCAGTTGTTTAGCCTAATCGGTGATATCTTGCTACAAAATTCACCACTGCTTAATGCTAAAGAAATTGCCGAGCGCATCAAGTCAACGATGCCGCCGCAACTCACAGGCAAAGAGCAGCAAATTGACCCCGAGCAAGCCAAAGCGCAAATCATGCAGCTTGACCAACTTGTGCAAAAAATGACCGCTGAAATCGAGCAGCTACAAGGCTTGGTCAATGACAAAGATGCAGACCGTCAGCTTGAGTTGGTCAAAATCCAACTGCAAGCGGAAAAAGACATCCGAGTCGCACAAATCAATGCTGAAAGTAAAGCCGATGTTGAAGAGTTAAAAGGCGTTGTGTCGCTACTCACGCAGCACATGGGTAACTTGCAAGCTGTTGAGCAAATGGTTCCGCCTGAGTGGATGGAAACCGAAGAATACGACCAAGAATTACCTGAACATGAATTACCCCCGCAGCATGAGATGGACGAGCCGCAACCCATGCCAAGCGAAAACATTGAGAACCCTGTCGAATCCGAGCAGGGTTTTTTAATGCCTGAAGAAACGGCTCAAAACTTCGCCCCTGAATCTGACCAGTTTGGGGATAGCGTATCGGTCAATGATATGGAGCAACCCAATGCAAACGATGGACAATATTGATACTGACAACGTGGCAACCGCTGACACGGAAAATACTAGCGCAGATAGTCAGGATATCGAACAGCCACAAGCCGAACCCGAAGCGGTTGAACAAACCGAAGAAGAAAAGGCAGAACAAGCCAAGCAAGAACAGGAAACTGAAAAGCAAAGCCGCTCACAAAAGCGGATTCAGCAGCTCGCTCGTGAAAAAGCCGAACTACAACGTAAAGTAGCCGAGTATGAGCAAAAGCAATCAGAGCCTAAAGCATCTGACGCACCGAACATCGAAGATTTTGACGATTATTCGGAGTATCAAAAAGCACAACAGGAATACTATGTTGCCCAAGCTGAGAAGCGTGTACTTGCCAAACTTGAAGCTGAAAAAGCCCAGCAATCACAGGTCGAACAACAAGCCGAATTTGAAACTGCTATCAGTGAGTTAAAAGATGGCGGTGTTGATGTAGATGGATTGATGGCAAAGGCTAATACATTGCCACCGCTACCCATCACGCTTGACCAATTCGGACTGTCCGCCAAAGACACACTGAACTTAGCCGCTGAACTACTGCAAAACGATGATTTATACATCGAGTTGTCACAGCTAAACCAAGTGCAAGCAGCGGTCAAAATTGGGCAAATGATTGCAAGCAAACAACCATCAACTGCTGCACCCACCAAGGTGCCAACGGCTCCACCACCTATTAAACCTGTTACCGCCAATGCGCCCGTTGCTAAAGACCCTAGCAAGATGAGCGATGACGAGTGGTATCGACAAGAATCCCAAAAACGAAAAGGTAAATAATTTATGGCAAATCAAATCTTAACCCACCAAATGATTGCGCGTGAAGCGGCTAAAATGCTTGAAGAAGAAGCGCCGTTTCTAGCAAACATCAACAAAGGACGCCAAGACGAATTTGGCGCAGACACCCAAGGCTACAAAAAAGGCGATACTGTCACTATCAAAATCCCAACCGCTGGTAAAGTGTTTGATGGTGCAGTGTTCGCAGGTGGCGGCTCAGGCACTGACGTGGTAGAAGATAAAGTCAACTTGACGCTTGACACCCAAAAACACGTTGCATTGCAGTTTGGTGCTAAAGAAAAACTGTTAAACATCACTGATTTTAAAGAGCGTATCTTACGTCCACAAATGCAAACCCTAGCGTCCGTGGTTGAAGCTGACTTGATGTTACGCGGTGTGATTGGTACACCCAACCAAGTAGCGATGAACTTGGCAGGCTCAAATCCATCAAATGCGCTGGCATTGGCACGCGCAAAGCTAAACCAGTATCTTGCGCCAAAAGGTGATCGCAATGCGTTAATCACCAGTACCGCTAACGTGGCATTGTCTGGCGAAGTTTCTCGTATGTGGAACCCCACTAAAACCAGTGAAAAAGCCTATATTGATGGCTTTGTGGCGAATGCTTTTGGTCAAGATATCTTTGAACATCAATCAATCCCTGTGTTCGCCAATGGTACCGCTGCAGGCATTACCGTATCGGGTGCAAGCCAAGGCGGTAGCACCTTAACCCTAGCGGCTTCAACCGCGGGCACGATGGTAGTCGGCACTGTGTTTACCATTGCTGGTGTTAATGCTGTTCATCCGCTTACTGGCGCTGATATGGGTACATTGCAGCAATTTGTGGTAAAAGAAACCAAAAATGTTGGCGCTGCAACCGCAGTAAGCATTTACCCAGCCATTAACCCACTTGCACCAAACAAAACCGTCACTGCTTCACCTGCCAATGGCGCGGCTGTGGCTGTGGTGTCGGTCAATGGTCCACAAAACTTGGTATTTCATAAAGACGCGTTTACCGCCGCATTTGCACCGTTACCAGTTTTGGCATCGTGCGAAGGCTACACAGCGCGTTTGCCAAGTGGCGTAAACGTGCGCGTGATGACGTTTGGCGATGGTAACGCCGACATCGAGCGTACTCGTATCGATGTGTTGTATGGCTTCCAAACTGTTCGCGGTATCCATGCAAGCCGCGTAACGCAGTAATCACATTAACCCATGACAGGCGGCTACGGTCGTCTGTTTTAATTGTGGAGTAAATAACGATGGAATACCCCAAAGCATTATACCTTGGAGATACCGTCAACAATGAAATGGTTATTGTCCAAGATGAGGATGAAGAAGCCCAAGCGCGTGAGCATGGTGCAGTGGATTTTGGTGATTTGCCCGAAGGTGAAGTGATTGAGCCGGTAGCCGCCGATGAACTGCAAGAAGCCTATGCAAATGCTATGGCGCGTATCGCTGAGCTTGAAACCGAAGTACGCGGCTATCAGCTTAAAGATATGCAAGCCGACGAGCTAAAAGCGATTTTGACAGAACGTAAAATCGAATTTGGCAGCCGTGACAGTAAAGACACGCTTTTAAAATTTGTCATTGAATCGGAATAGTATGGTAAAATAGCGGTAACTCAAAACACGGTTATCGCTATGAATAAATTTCCCGTTACTGATAATATAATCGGCTATTCAACGTCATATTTTTGCAGTTATGTTAGTAAGGCTCGCATAGATTACAATGGAGAATTGTGGCTTGCCGAGACAGACTCAAACGAATTTGACGCAAGGCATATTGTTATTCATAAGTTTATGGAAGATAACCCATCTCTAACAGATGAAATTAAATCCAAACAAGAAGAAGTTAAAGCTAAGTTGATTGATGTGGGTGGTATAGTGGCTTTTCAGATAGCTAATGATGAAAAAAACAATGCACCGTTAGGCTCATTCAGAAACAAAAGGATAGCTGATAGTATTAAGCTAGAACACTACAATGACAAGTTGTAGCTGAAATTTTTAAACACAAAGAGCCTTAGCCTAACCGCTATGGCTTTTTTAATGGGTGAAACAAAATGAACGTCAGTAAAATCGTATCAGCCGCGTTAAAGCAATTAGGCGTGTTAGCAGCAGGCGAAAACGCCAGTGGCGAAGAAGTTGCTGACGCGATTGAGGCCTTACAAGATATTTTAAGCCAGTGGGCAACCCATAAGCTGTATGTCCACAAAGCTACAACAATCACTATCCCATTGTCAAAAGGTCGCAATACCTACCTTGTTGGCAATCTGTTCGATCATGGATACTTCTTTCTCGGAAGCTCCTGCAAGTACTGCTCCGATCATCATCGCACATTCAATCAGCGCAGCTGTCTTATTATTATGGATATACATTAATGTATCAAAACTGATTGCCTTATTCTCCTGTTCTACATCGACAGTCTGTCCGCCAATCATACCATAAATTCCTGGTTTTCTTGTAAGAATCTGCAATGCCTTTGCTGTCTGTATATCTTTGTTTGTTCCGTCAAAAGCTTTTGCTGCTGTCTCAAATGCATAGTTTAACAGAGCATCCCCGGCTAATATCGCCATTGCCTCCCCAAACTTTATATGTGCAGTAGGCATTCCTCTTCGCAATGCATCATTATCAAGTGCTGGAAGATCATCATGTATCAACGAGTACGTATGAATCATTTCTATGGCAGCCATAAAAGGCTCGATTACAGAAGAATCCGCTCCCCCAAACATCTCATATGTCTCTGCCATAAGCATTGGGCGCAGACGCTTGCCCCCAGCTTTTACACTATAATTCATTGCAGAAAGTACTGTTTTTTGTAATCCTTTTTCTTCTG
>CALAPG010000259.1 GCA_937889485.1 uncultured Moraxella sp.
GGCTTGACCGTCTTGTAGAAGCAATCCCCGAACGATAGGGAGGGGAGGAAGTCAAAGGGTATATGACGGCTGGGTGAAGGTGTGTGGTGACCGTGTTATGACTTGTCAAAATAGCCTAATTTTGGGAATGTTTTTTTGGCAAATTGTCATCAATTTACGTTAATATAACTGTTTGATTTTGCAAAGCAAACGCGTGGCCTCTGTGCTAGCGCTTAGGAATAAAGTTATGAAAATAGTCATCAGTGATGGCATTGATTACGCCCTTCATGTCAATTACAGAACCATTGATATCGCGTCGACCGACTACACCAATATTGCCGCGATTGTGGTGACCATGAAAGATTTGCCACGCGTGCATCATGATATTGAGGATTTGGGGTTTGCGATTCCTATTTTTGTCGCCATTGAATATGGTGATGTGGTGCCAGATGCGTGGCTGCCGCATGTGTATGGGGTGCTAGAGCTGGCTGATGACCAAAAATTTTATAATGGGCAGCTGGTGAATGCGGCGGCGGCAGACTACATTGCCACCCTAGACCCACCGTTTTTTCAAGCATTGATGGATTACACCGATTATGGCAATGCCGCGTTTGACTGTCCTGGGCACCAAGGTGGGCAGTTTTTTCGAAAGCACCCATCGGGCAGACGCTTTTATTTGTATTTTGGTGAGACGCTATTTCGTGCCGATTCGTGCAATGCCGATGTGCGCTTGGGTGATTTGCTGATTCATGAAGGCCCTGCGTATGAAGCACAAGCCCATGCCGCCAAAGTATTTAATGCCGATAAAACCTACTTTGTGCTCAACGGCACATCGTCTTCCAATAAAATAGCCATTGGCGCGTTGGTGGCACATGGCGATTTGGTGCTATTTGACCGCAACAATCACAAGTCCGTGTACCAAGGGGCGTTGACCATTGCAGGCGGCACGCCCGTGTATCTAGAAACCGACCGCAATGCCTATGGCTTGATTGGCGGTATCCCTGCTCACTGTTTTGATGAAGCCGAGATACGTGCGCGTATCCGCGAGGTCGCCCCCGAACAAGCAGAGGCGCCGCGCCCATTTCGCCTTGCGGTGATTCAGCTTGGCACGTATGACGGTACCATCTATAACGCACGCCAAGTGGTCGAGCGTATCGGGCATTTGTGTGATTATATCTTGTTTGATAGTGCATGGGTGGGCTATGAGCAGTTTATCCCAATGATGCGTGACTGCTCACCTCTGCTGTTAGAGCTGGGCGAAAACGACCCAGGGATTTTGGTTACCCAATCGGTACACAAACAGCAAGCAGGGTTTTCTCAGGCCTCGCAAATCCATAAAAAAGACAACCATATCCGTGGGCAAGCGCGCTATGTCAACCACAAGCGTTTTAACAACTCGTTTATGATGCATGTGTCGACCAGTCCTTTTTATCCGCTATTTGCGTCACTGGATGTCAATGCCAAAATGCATGAAGGCAAGGCAGGTCAGCGTATGTGGCATGAGTGTGTGATTGGCGGGATTGAGGCGCGTAAGATGCTGCTGGATACTTGTCGCATGATTTTGCCGTTTGTGCCGCCTACCGTGGATGGCAAAAACTGGCAAGATTATGACACAGAAATGATTGCCAATGATATTCGCTTCTTTCGCTTTGAGGCAGGGGCGCGTTGGCATGACTTTGGGCATTATGCCGATGACCAATACTTTATTGACCCCTGTAAACTGCTACTGACCACCCCTGGTATCAACATGCAAACAGGTGAGTATGAAGCCACGGGCATCCCTGCGGCTATTCTTGCCCATTATCTGCGTGAAAGCTCGGTGATTCCAGAAAAAGCGGATTTAAACTCTATTTTATTTTTGCTAACCCCTGCCGAAACGTTGGCAAAATTTCAGCATTTGGTGGCGCGTATTGTGCGTTTTGAACGCCATATCCGCGAAAATAGCCCAGTCACCGAAGTGTTGCCCACCCTTGCCAAAGCGTTTGCGCAATACCGTAAACTTAGCATCAATCAGCTGTGCCAAAAGATGCATGATTTTTATGCCACCCATCAGCTAAATAAACTGCAAAAACAGATGTTTGAACGCGCCCATCGCCCTGCCGTTGCCATGAGTGCCTTTGACGCCCACAACGCCTTTATCCGTAATGATGTAGAATTGGTGCCCCTAACTGATATTAAAGGGCGCATCGCGATGGAAGGTGCGCTACCGTATCCACCAGGGGTGTACTGTATTGTGCCAGGTGAGGTATGGGATGGTGCGGTGCTAGACTATTTTTTGGCACTGCAAGAAGGCGTCAATAGCTTGCCGGGCTTTGAGCCTGAAGTGCAAGGGGTGTATTGGGACTATGATGAGCAAGGCAAAAAAGTGGCATATGCTTACGTGTTAACATCATCACCAAGCAATTAATGCATAGGCTTAAAACCTGCGGCAAGTCACCACCTCACCACCTATTTGTTCCATATTTTAAATGATAATGATTTACATTATCGATTTAATCGTGGATAATCTTAGCCAATTTTTTGACGGCTGAGGTTACAATGACAAGTAAAGATTTTCGGATTTGGATGCGCGTGGGGCATCGTTACGTGGGCTACTTTATGGCTGGCATCATGCTGATATATGCGCTAAGTGGCATGTTATTGGTATTTCGCGATACCGATTTTTTAAAGTCGCCGCAAACCATCCAAACCGTGGTTGCCCCACAACTTGATGAAAAAAAACTTGCCAAAGCGTTAAAGTTAAAAACCGTAGATATCAGTCACCAACAAGGCAATATGCAATTCTTTAAAGACGGGCAATATAACGCTGTTACAGGGGAGGCGGTGTATCGTGTCAAAAAGCTGCCCACCATGCTTGAAGCAATGAATAGTTTTCACAAAGCAGCCTCTAAAGGTAGTATGGGCGGACTCAATGCACTATTTGGGGTGTGCTTGCTATTTTTTGTCATATCAAGCTTTTTTTTATTTGCGCCAAAATCCAAAGTATTTCGCCGCGGTCTGGTGGCAACATTGGCAGGTGCCGTGCTCTCCGTGCTGGTGTTGTTACTCTAACATTATCTGAGTAAAAAATTCTTGAGCAGAGTTTTTGCTCCTTCAGTGGCAAACGACTCGGGGTGATACTGTACCCCTTGGATGGGGTAGTCACGGTGACAAATGCCCATGATTTCATCACCACACAGACTGGCTTGCCGCAGGTCTGTATTTGCATGGGCGTGATTTGCCACCACGCTGGTCACTTCAAGGCAGGCAGGCAGGCTTGCTGCGTCCACCATCAGCGAATGATAACGCATGATTTCGATATGCTGAGGTAGACCCTGATACACGCCTTCACCATCATGCCG
>CALAPG010000260.1 GCA_937889485.1 uncultured Moraxella sp.
GGGCAAACGGTCACTAAGATATGTTGCGCCGTGGGTGTCCGCTTGATGGTCAATATGTCAAGACCCTTCCTCTAGTTGTAGTTGCGCTATCTAAAAGCAGTGGTATGGGTATGACAGTGTGAATGATACCGTGTTTTTGTCCTTTTATTAGTTTTAGGCACTCCCAAAGGAAACTTGAATGAGTCAAACATCTTTCAACTCTTTCTCTGAGTTATTTCAACAATCAGAATTTATTCACCGTCATATTGGCATTAGTCAAGCTGACCAACAAGCGATGCTTGCTGCCGTTGGCGCTGAAAGCATGGCATCTTTTATTGAGCAAACTGTGCCCGCCTCGGTGCGAATGGGCAAAGCGTTAGATCTACCGCTTAGTATGTCTGAGCATGATGCGCTAGCAAAATTGCGCGGGTTGGCAGATAAAATTACTGTCAATAAAAGCTACATTGGACTGGGCTACTACCCTACGCGTACCCCTGCCGTGATTCAGCGCAATGTTCTTGAAAATCCAGGTTGGTACACTGCTTATACCCCATACCAAGCAGAAATTGCCCAAGGTCGTTTGGAGGCGTTGCTCAATTTTCAGCAGGTATGTATTGATTTGTCAGGTTTGGAGATGGCAGGTGCTAGCCTACTTGATGAGGCAACCGCCGCGGCTGAAGCGATGGCAATGGCAAAACGCGTAGGTAAAAATAAATCCAATGCGTTTTTTGTGGATAGCCGTGTCTATCCACAGACATTAGATGTCATCAAAACCCGTGCCAAATACTTTGGCTGGGACGTGGTGGTAGGCGATTTTGAGATTGCCAAAAATGGTAATTTCTTTGGTGCGTTGTTCCAATATGTGGGACGTGAAGGCGATGTGGTTGACTTAACTGATATTATCAGCCAAGTCAAAGCCAATGGTGCACAGGCGATTGTTGCAGCTGATGTGATGAGTTTGGTGTTACTAAAATCTCCAGGACAGATGGGTGCCGATATCGCTTTGGGTAATACTCAGCGTTTTGGCGTACCTATGGGCTTTGGTGGCCCTCATGCCGCTTATTTTTGCTTTAAAGAGCATGCTAAACGCTCGGCACCAGGTCGTATTATTGGCGTGTCAATTGATGCCCAAGGTAAACAAGCCCTGCGTATGGCACTACAAACGCGCGAGCAGCATATCCGCCGTGAAAAAGCCAATTCAAATATTTGTACCTCACAAGTATTGTTGGCAAATATGGCAGGTATGTATGCCGTTTATCATGGTCCCAAAGGGGTAACACGCATTGCCACACGTATCCATGCGCTAGCCACCGCCTTTGCCCAAGCGATCAAACAAGCGGGCTTGGCTGTGGTACATGAGCAGTTTTTTGATACAGTCTTAGTCAATACAGCAGAACAAACTGAGCAAATTTATCAAAATGCGCTGAATGTGGGCTACAATTTACGTAAGGTTGATGATCATCATCTGGCTATTGCATTTAGTGAGACCAGCGATGCGCAGGATTTTGGTGTTCTAACCCAGTTATTTACAGGGGTAGCCGCTGAATTATCTCATGATATTAGCTTGAGCTTATCACCTACATTGTTGCGCACCGATGCTATTTTGAGCCACCCCGTATTTAACAGTCATCATACCGAACACGAGATGCTGCGCTACCTCAAAAAGCTGGAAAATAAAGATTTGGCAATGAATCACAGTATGATTTCATTGGGTAGTTGTACTATGAAGCTCAACGCTACCAGTGAGATGCTGCCAATTACTTGGAATGAATTTGCCAATGTGCATCCATTTGCCCCTCGTGAGCAAGTAGGCGGCTATCTTGAGATGATTGAAGGACTACAAAATCAGCTAAAAGCCATTACAGGCTTTGATGCCGTATCGATGCAGCCAAACTCAGGCGCCTCAGGTGAGTATGCAGGTTTGCTTGCTATTCGCCGTTATCATGAAAGCTTGGGACAAACCGAACGTAATATTTGCCTTATTCCTCGTTCGGCTCATGGCACCAACCCCGCTACCGCCCAGATGATGGGCATGGATGTGGTAGTGGTTGCCACCGATGACAATGGCAATGTGGACTTTGCTGACCTTACCGCCAAAGCTGAAAAACACAGTGCCAACCTTGGTGCTTTAATGATTACCTACCCTTCTACCCACGGTGTGTTTGAAGAAGGTATTCGCGATATTTGTGATTTGATTCACCAGCATGGTGGACAAGTCTATATGGACGGCGCCAACATGAACGCGCAAGTGAGCATGATGCAGCCTGCAGATGTGGGTGCTGATGTGTTACACATGAACTTGCATAAAACTTTCTGTATTCCTCATGGCGGCGGTGGCCCAGGTATGGGACCTATTGGGATGAAATCTCACTTGGCGCCTTTTATTGCCAATCATGTGGTTGCACCTGTACCAGGGGCACAGACTGGGGTGAGTGCAGTAGCTGCGGCACCGTTTGGTTCGGCAAGTATTCTGCCAATTTCTTGGATGTATATCACCATGATGGGGCGTGATGGTCTACACCAAGCGACCGAAGCTGCCTTGCTTAATGCCAACTACGTAGCGACTGCGCTCAAAGCGCATTTCCCTGTGTTGTATAGTGGCAAAAATGGGCGCGTGGCACATGAGTGTATCATTGATATTCGTCCACTAAAAGAAGCCTCAGGTATTACTGAAGTAGATATTGCCAAGCGCTTGATGGACTACGGTTTTCATGCCCCAACGATGTCATTTCCTGTGGCGGGTACCTTGATGATTGAGCCTACAGAGTCTGAAGGCAAAGCTGAACTAGATCGTTTTATTTCAGCCCTCGTACAGATTAAAGCCGAGGCCATGAAAGTGCAACGTGGTGAATGGCCTGCCGATGATAATCCATTGGTTAATGCCCCTCACACCCCACAAGTGATTGCAGGCGAATGGCAACGTGCTTATAGCCGTGAAGATGCCGCCTATCCACTTGAGTATATTCGTGAAAACAAGTTTTGGCCAACGGTTAGCCGCATTGACGATGTTTATGGCGACAAGAATTTAATTTGCTCTTGCCCTGATATCAGCAATTATGAGAACTAAGCGATTTAGCCAAAAATTGTAATCCCACCAAAACCAAAAACCACGCCTTGTTGCGTGGTTTTTTTGCTAATTTGCTAAATGGATAATGGATATTGAGCTAAAGTGATCAACACAGGTTTTAGCTTTGGGGTGTTGGAGCGTGTATTACTTAAATACCGAAACGCTGGCTTCCACACGGCGGTTGGGCTGAAGACACTGAATCAACGCTTGATGTGACAGTTGGCTGCTACATTGCTTGATAGGCTGACTTTCACCAGCGCCTGTTGCCATGATGACGTTGGCATCTACACCGTGAGCAATTAAATAACTGCGCACGGTTTGCGCGCGTAGCAGTGATAGATTCATGTTATACATATCCTCACCCAGATAATCGGTATGCCCCGTAATCATCACTTGGGTTCTACCTTGCTGCTGATAGCCAACCAACTTTTGTGCCAGCGCATCCAGCGATTGACGCCCTTGGCTTAGCATATCTTCTGGCTTGAACTTGTCAAAAGCAAACAGCGCATCGGCAGATAGATTGATTTTTTCATTGATAATTGGATTTGCCGCAACCACAGCTGGGGCAGCAGGGCTGGTAGCTTGGTTGGCACAATCTTCGGGCAACCAATAAAACTGCTGGGCTTTATAATCTTTATCAAAAATCACTTTGTACTGACAAATTTTGACATGGTTATCTGCTTGGTAAAACTTCATGATGTAGTCCCATTCATGTGCGTGCTGGGCTTCACTAAAATGTGGGCGACCAATCAATTGATAAAGTTCATCTTTTGCCATGCCAGGGCGGATTTTGGCAAGGTTTTCGCTATTGGGAAATTGCCCTTCTTTTTGCCATGCTTTGTCTAACTTTGGAAAAATTAAATCAGATTTTTGCACATGACCGTTGCTGTCAATATTGTGGCTTAGCGTATTGGTACAAGCCGTGGCTGTAAGGGCGGCAAACGCAAGCACACTTAAGCGAAATGGGTGGTGAGTGTTCATGATTTTTCCTTAATTATGAATAAGTTATTGGTTGTTTGCTGAATAGTAACTGGGATAGCCAAGCGCCTAACAGCGCCTAGCCATCACCCAATAAGGTGCATCAATTACCAATGAAACCCTGCACCCACTGCACCACCAAAGTTGCCTTGGCTGTCTGCTGTACCATTGACTTTAATCACCCAGCGTCCGTTATCAGACAGTTTTGAGATACCAATCGCTGCCGCGCTTTGTCCGTTATAAGTTCCCATACCGCCTGCAATCATGGATTTGCCAGGTAGATAAGCCTGTGGCAGTGCGGCGGTTGCCATTGCAGCAGACGTACCTGCATTGGCATTGTCTTCGACATCACCAAGTTTGTAACCTAACTGATTGATGGTGTTGTTGACTTTGGTATCAAGTGCCGCAAGCTGACTCACGTTAACCGCATCGGTGGGTGCGGCACCTGCCGCTAGGTTGGTGATACGGCGGCTATCCGTTGGGCTGGCACCCACGGCAACTTCACCGATGGGTTTGACGCCTTGAATATCCGATAAGTTGGTATAGCTTGGGGTGTAAGCAAATTTGCCTTGTAGCTGTGCTGCCGTTTGGGTTGCCTGTGACCCTGCACCCAAGGCAACATTGTTTGCACCTGCTTGGGTGTTGGTACCGAGGGCGGTGGCACTGTCACCTGCTGCATGAGCACTGGCACCCAATGCCACGGCATTTTTGCCTGAGGCATCAACCTTGGCACCATGTCCTAATGCCAAAGCACTGTTGGCACCTGCCGCTACGATAGCATTGACCCCTATGGCGGTGGATTTGATACCCCCTGCGCTTGAGTCGTTGGTGCTACCAATGGTGCCTTTTTCATCTGTACCATTGGTATGCGCGTATTTGATACCCGTATTGTTGATGTTGTTTAGGGTTTGAATAACGCTTAGACCGCCTTGGGCACCTTGACCTGCCACGTTGTAGCTGCCATCTAATTGCTTAACATCGCCGATAATGTTATTGACGTTAGTGACGCTATTGCTGACTTGGGTCAAATCACCAATGCTGGCAGCGTTGTTCCATTGTGGGCTTGCACTGCCTTCATTTTTTACTTGGTCAATAGTTTTGCCTTGTAAGCCACTGGCTACACCACTAACCACGGTGTTGCCTGCATGGATACCGTTGGCATTGATGGCAACCTTACCACCAATCGCTGCACTGTCGATGGTAATGTTTTTGTTAAGCGCGACTTGCACGCCATTGGTGTCTGCCTTGGTGGTGATATTGTTATCGCCTGTTACCGCAACACTGCTACCCAATTTTTTGACATCGGTGGTGCCACTGTCTGCCGTGAAGGTCAGCCCTTTGGTGTCAACGATGTCTTTGGCTGCCACCCCTTTGGCGATATCGTCTTTGGTGGTTTGCGACAAATCAACGTTGTAGTTGGTGTTGTTGCCTGTGGTGGTAGCAGACACGCTCAAGGCACCGCTGCTGGTGACACTTGAAGTCTTGTCATTAGCGGCTTGGATACGCTTAATATCACCAATGTTAGCGGCATTGGTCAGTACATCGCCGCCACTCGCGACATTGGTGATTTGGTTACCGCCGTTACTAAGACCTGCGCCTGTCAAGCTGACGTTTTTGGTGGGGTCGGTATGGGTGATGGTGATGCCGCCATTGTTCATCACGGTATTGCCTGTGGTGACGCTATCAAATTTGACATCTTTGGCAGTGGCAACCACAAAGTCCGTGCCGCTGCGGCTGATGGTGATGTTATCGCCTTGGGTCAAATTGATGCTGCCACCTGCTTTGACCAATTCACCTGCATCGCCATTGGCTTTGATGGTAAATCCTGCATTATTGATGGCGTTGGCAACATCGCCTGCGCTGACCAGTTTATTGGCATCGGCAGCTACAGGTACATTGGTTTTGCCTACTACGCTAGTGGTCAAAGGCGTGGTGTTGGCAAGCAATTGGGTCACAGGTTTGCCATCTGCCCCTGTGATCGTTTTGGTGGTGATGGTGGTGCCATCGGTATTGACATCAAAGCTGATATCACTGACTTTACCATCTGCTGCGGTCACCACATTGGCAGTGGTCGCAACGCCATTTTTGAAGTTAAGGGTGTCATAGGCTTTGACAAAGTCGCTGGCGGCGCCATTACCTTGTAGGTTAAAGCCACTGTTTAAGACATCGCCCACGGTTGCTGCATTGCTTGTGTTGATGGCTTGTGGCAAGGATTGGGATTTACTCACAGGGTTGTTGGCAGCGTTGTAACTGTCTTGGTTATAGGTGCTTGGTAAGTTGCCAGCGACATTACTTAATGTCGTGGGCGCTGTGGTACTACCACTGGCATTTTGCATCGAAGCAATGACATTGGCGGGTTCAACCTTGCTACCTGTGCCATCAGGCTTGGTATTAAAGCTACCATCAGCTTGTTTATAGAGCTTATCGCCATTGGCGTTGGTATAAATAACGGGTAATTGGGCGTTCTCCACAATGCCTTGGTTATTGACTCTAATGTCATAAGCAAAATTTTCAGCCGTGCCATTGTTAATGACGCTGATACTGTTGTCACCTGAGGTCAAGGTGGTACGGGCAGCCTTGACATCACCGATATTGGCAGCATTACTCAATACATTGCCACCACTGGCGACGTTGGTGATGGTATTGCCACCGTTGTTAAGACCTGCGCCTGTCAAGCTGACGTTTTTGGTTGGGTCGGTATTGGTGATGGTAACCCCTGTGTTGTCCACTTTGGTGTTGCCTGCCGTTAAGCTGCCATCATTGCCTAGGTTGATGTCTTTGGCAAGTTGTACATTGAGTGTGTCATTGCCGTCTGCCACAATGCCGATGTTGCCTGTGGTTAAAGTGCCTGTTGCACCGCCTTTGACATTCACCTGACTACCCAAGTCACGGTGAACTTTAGTGCCGCTATCACCCATATAGTCCATGCCTTTGGCAGTCAATGTGTTGTTTAGCTGGGTGTTTGCTGCGCTAAGCTGTTCTTGGGTTGCCGCTTTGCCGCCTGTGTAGGTGGCTGCTGGGTCAAAGCTGGTGTTGCTTAAACCACCAATTGTGCCTGTGGTGCCGTCAATGCTAATGGGGCTTGTGGTGCCAACTTTAACAACAGGTGCTAGGTTGTAGTTAACGGTGTTGTCGGTGGCTGATTTGCTGATGACAAGGTTGCCATCCGTGTTTTTCATGTCAACGGTTGCACCTGGTTTGACTAGGCTGCCATTGTTACCTTGGGCGGTTAGGGTAAATCCTGAGTTGTTGATGGCGTTGGCAACATCGCCTGCGGTGGCTAGTGCCGCTGGGGTGGTTGCTGTTGAAACGCCTGCGGCGGTGGTGATGCCGCTGGTGACGGCGCTTAGGTTGCCACTGCCATCAATTTTAATAGTGCTGCCATCTGTTTTTGCGGCGACGGTGTAGGTTTTTGAGCCGTCAAGGTTGTTTGTGGTATTGACGCTGACCCCTTGGCTGCCGTCAACTTTGCTGGTCGCGGCAGCTTGGGCGGTTTGAAGTTGGCTGACGTTGACGGCGTCATTTGCGTTGACCCCTGTGGCGACGTTGGTAATGGTATTGCCACCGTTGTTAAGACCTGTTGTAGTGAGCGTCACTGTGTTACCTGTCACAGGGGTGATAGCGACACCATTACCACTGGTCACGGTTTTGTTGCCTGCGGCATCGGTATAAGTGGCGCTGTTTAATCCTGTCAAATCTTTGGCTAATTCAACACGCAATTGGTTGGTTTGGGTATTGACAAAAAGGTTTGCCCCAGCATCTGTGGCGGTACCTGCATTTGCACCCACGATATTTAAAGTGCCGCCCAGCGGTTGGTTGATTGCTGTGCTATTATTACCTTTATAGTTGATACCTTTGGCAATATTGGTAGTATTGGCTGCAACATTTTGATTGGTGGTGTAGAGCTGTCCGCCATTTACCGCATCGGTACTGGCTGCGGCTATATTACCTGCGGCTACATTGCTGATGGTGGTATTGCCTGCATTGATACCTGAGCTATTGATGGTGACAGGACCTGCTTTGATACTGGTAAATTCAGGGTTATCCGCCAGTTGTACTTGAACTTGTCCATCGGTTACCACGGTTTGTACGTTTTTTGCTGAATAGGCGCCCGTGGTTGCGGCACTTGAAGCATCTGCCGCTAATGCTTTGGCAGTGGTAGAACCTATTATTTTGACCGTAGAGCCCAGTGATTGCTGAGTCCCATTGGTGCCTGTGTCTTTGTTGACATTGCCTAAGATGGTTAATGGGGCATTGACTACAGAATAGAGTTGTGAGCCGTTGATGGCATCGGTTGAGGTTGCCGATATCTCACCTGCTGCGACGTTTTGGATGCGGCGTTCACTGCCTGCTGCACCTACTGAGACCACCCCGTTGGCTGTTGCCCCAGCAAAGCCACCATAAGTGATGCCGCCGATTGTGGCATTGGCGACAGTGCCTGTATCGCCAGCGGTTGTGGTGGTACCTGCCGCCCCAGCTGATGTTAGATTATTGGTATTGATAGCTGAGCCTGCGGTGGTGAGCGCACTACTGCCCAATGCCACAGAGTTGGCAGTTGTGACATTGGCAAGTTTACCAATGGCTATACCATTGGTCGCAGTGGTCGCGGTCGTGCTGCCACTACCAATTGCTACACCGTATGCTGAGTTTGTTTTGGCGCCAACGGCGGTGTTATCGCCATAGCCACCAATGGCAATTGCACCAGCCCCATTGGCGGTTGTCGGGTTGGTAGAGGCGCCACCACCCAGTGCTAATGCACCTTGCCCTGTGGCATTGGCATTCGCCCCGATGGCTTGGGCATAAGTGGTATTGGTTTTTGCATTAAGACCAATTGCCACTGAGCTATCACTTGCCGCTTTGGCACTAGTACCCACGCTCACCGCATTGGCACCTGCCGCTGTGGTATTTACCCCGACAGAAATAGCGCCATTACCCGTTGCGCCAGCGGATTGATTATACCCCCCTGCATTGGTTGTAGCATCGCCTGTACCGATATTGGTGCCATCATTAACGTGGGCGTAGCCAGCGTTTGCCGCAGCGATGGCAAATAGCTGACTACCGTTGATGGCATCGGTTGAGGTTGCCGTGATGGCACCTGGTGCTACGTTTTTAAGCTGACGCTCATACCCTACCGCGCCAATAGATACTTGGTCGCCCGCTGTGGCATTGGCACCGCTAAATCCTGAATAAGTAACGCCTTTGACAGTAGCTTGGGTGACCTGTGTGGTTGGTAGTGCGGTCAAGTCAACTTTTGACCCTGAGCCCAGTGCCACTGAGTTATCAGCAGAGGCATCTGCCCCTACACCAAATGCCGTCGCGGCTAAACCTGTTGCCCGCGAGGAAGTACCCACTGCGGTTGATAGCGCCCCTGTGGCCTGTGCCTGTACGCCCAAAGCAACCGCTGCCGTACCTGATGTGGTTCTTGGATACTGCTTACCTGTGGCGGTATCCACCATTGGCTTACCTGTATAGGATTGATATTTAGTTGCAATGTTGCCTGAATTAACCGCTGCACCCCCTACAGTGCCATCGGTGTTTAGTTTAGATGCTTCATCCAAATCATCGCCGCCAATGGCAACGGCAGCTGGGCCATTAATTGTCACATTACTACCAATACCGACAGATTGTGTACCATTAACCACCACATCATTGCCCAATATGGCAATTTGCGATAGCGCTGTGGTATTGCTTGCTGCGCTAATTTTATTGCGGCTACCAAAAATGGTATTTTCTACGCCATTAGAGGCATTCACTATATTACCATTGCCAACAATCACATTATTACCGCTACCAATACTC
>CALAPG010000261.1 GCA_937889485.1 uncultured Moraxella sp.
ATATGCGTCGTTCACACGACCGCATCACAATCAATGCTGTTGCTGTAGATGCAACCACTGGCGAAAAACACATTCGTCACCATGCCACCAAAGATGGTTTCTACCGTGGTCGTCAATTATTCAAAGTAGCTGCGGTTGCCGAATAATTGATCTGATAAGCCCGTTATCCTCTGACGGTAGCTTAGCTGATTGTGGCTTAGAGCAAAACCGTGAGGCATTATGCCAAACGGTATAAAAAAAGATTGGTGCTTGCATCAGTCTTTTTTTTGCCTAGGTTTTTTGTAGAAATTTTGCGTATTTTGACAAAAAAATCACCCAATCAGCTATTTTTGGGTGCCACGTCATGGCAATAGGGCGCCATTTTTTGTGACGCTACCTAATAAATTGAGGTGGATTAAAGAAAAAACTAGAAATTTTTACGGAATATGCCATAATACTCAGAGTACAGTTGTACACAAAATACCGTATCATCACCCTAATCCATCCTTCATCATCATAAGTGGTGAATGAGAC
The DNA here is from genome assembly GCA_937889485.1 of uncultured Moraxella sp. GTDB lineage: Bacteria > Pseudomonadota > Gammaproteobacteria > Pseudomonadales > Moraxellaceae > Faucicola. The sequence continues at coordinate 514 of CALAPG010000261.1, forward strand.
AACTAAATGACGACCCGTCATAAGGCTTGTACAATTTTGATTTTGGTGGCAACGTTTGTTAAATTATGGCGATAACGTCCCTAATTTTTTTAAAACGTCTAAGTTTTTTAACAAGAGTGGTCTAGAACCAACTGCCTATAGTATGGGCAAACAGATTACATAGTAGGATTATCATGGTTAATGAAGTAGCCACACAAACAGCCGCCCCAATCAGTTATGCGGTGATATTTCCAGGGCAAGGTTCTCAAAGCGTGGGTATGCTTGCAGACTGGGCAGCACAGTATCCCATTGTTAAAGCCACCTTTGATGAAGCATCAGCGGCGCTTGGTTTTGATTTATGGGCAGTATGCCAAGGCAATGAAAATGCCGCCTCTTTGGATGATACGGCTTATACGCAGCCTGCGCTATTGACGGCAAGTATGGCTATTTGGCGCGTCCTCCAAGATGAGTTACCAACGCCCCCCACCTACCTTGCAGGACATTCTTTGGGTGAGTATAGCGCGTTATGCGCCGCTGGCGTCTTAAGTCTTACCGATGCTGTCAAACTGGTACACCAACGCGGTCGCTATATGAGTGCTGCAATGGCTAACCAAACAGGTAAAATGGCAGCCGTTTTGGGTCTAGAAGACTTGCAAGTACGGCAGCTTTGTGAGCAAGTAGTCGCGGCAAACCCAGCCGCCATCGTAAGCCCTGCCAACTTTAACGCCGTGGGTCAAGTGGTGATTGCTGGTAATGAGATGGGCGTGGATTTGGCTTGCCAGCAAGTAGCCGCATTGGGCAAAAAAAGTGTGGTGCTCAAGGTGAGCGTGCCATCTCATTGTCAATTGATGGCACCTGCCACCCAGCAGTTAGCTGCCGAATTTGCCAACGTTGCTTTTCATGCGCCTAGCATACCCGTGATCCAAAACCGCCATGCCCGCGCTGAGCTAGACATCGCTGCCATCAAACAGGCATTGGTGGAGCAGCTCAATATGCCCGTATTGTGGTCAACGACAGAGCAGCATTTAGCTGAGCAACAGATTAGCTTTCAAATTGAATGCGGTAGTGGCAATGTACTCACCAATTTGGCAAAACGCCAAGCCCAAAAAATCGTCACTGTTGCCACCGATAAAGCCAGTCAGCTAGCGGTTATCAAGCAGCAATTTGCCAATTACCAATAAAACTGCCACACCATAATCAAGAGCTATAATCAAGAGATATAATCAAGGAAAAGAGGTATGAGTCGTCGTATTGCATTAGTCACAGGTGCTAGCCGAGGTATCGGACAAGCAATTGCCAAACGGTTGGCAACGGAAGGATATCTTGTGATCGGTACAGCCACCACGGCGCAAGGTGCCGCCGCTATCGATGCATATTTACAAGCGTTTGATGGGGTAGGGCGAGTCCTCAACGTGCAAGATGCCGAGCAAATCAACCAGTTATTTGATGAAATAGAAAAAACTTACGGCACAGTACAAGTTTTGGTCAATAATGCAGGTATTACCCAAGATGGATTATTGATGCGTATGGATGACACCGCATGGGAGCAAGTCTTACAAGTTAACCTAACCTCCGTATTTCGTACCAGTAAACGCGCTATGCGCGGCATGATGAAAGCACGCTATGGTCGAATTATCAACATTACCTCGGTGGTTGCTGCCATGGGCAATGCAGGACAGACCAACTACACGGCAAGCAAAGCAGGTGTTGAAGGGTTTACCCGTTCATTAGCCCGTGAAGTGGGCTCGCGCCAAATTACGGTTAACTGTGTGGCACCTGGTTTTATTGACACTGACATGACCAGCGTGTTAGATGAGCAGCTTATCAACAACATGCTCGCTGCCGTACCACTTGCAAGATTGGGCGCGCCTGAAGACATCGCTGCCGCTGTCAACTTTTTGGCAAGTGATGAAGCCAGCTACATTACAGGCACGGTACTAGACGTCAATGGTGGCATGTCTATGTAATATTTAGGCAATAAGCGCCCTCAAAGCGAGTGGTCTGTTTTTGCCAACCCTGTTCTTTAATATTTTAACAAGTTGCATTATTTTATTTTGAAATAAGCAATGAGCATGATAAGATGCTCAAATTAGTAGGTTTACTCGATATACCCAAATGCAAGGAGAAAAGCATGAGTAATGAAGTTGAACAAAAAGTAAAAGCAGCCGTGGCTGAACAACTAGGCGTAGCGGCAGAAGAAATCAAAAATGAATCATCATTCATGGATGACTTAGGTGCCGATTCATTAGACTTGGTTGAGCTTGTTATGTCATTTGAAAATGAGTTTGGTATCACCATTCCTGATGAAGACAGCGCGCAATTGACCACCGTACAAAGTGCAATTACGTATGTACAATCAAAAATGGCAAACTAACCGTTAGTGATGACTTTGTCACCCCAGTTTTAGTGATAAAACTGGGGTTTTTTTATAGGTATACCAACAAAGGTTGGCGCTATTGGGTCAATACCAGCTCAAGGACAAACTTGGTGCCAATAAATGCCACACCCAACAAAATCACCCCTGAAAGTGTCAAGTTAGCAGCCCGTTGCCCACGCCAGCCATAGCGCCAATGCCCAATCAACAACGCGCCAAATACCCACCAAGACAACACACTAAACACAGTCTTATGCACCAAATGCTGGACAAATAAATTGGTGGTATCAATAAACCCGAGTAGCAGCGATACCGATAGCAAAATAAACCCTGCTGTAATCATATCAAATAGCAGTGATTCCATACTTTGTAGCGACGGCAGCTTATCTACCCACACTCGATGAAAGGTCTGGCGCTTTAGCTCACGAATCTGTAGCCGCAGCATCACTGACTGCACGGCTGCCATAATCAGCACCGAATACGCCGCCAGTGATAAAATAATATGCGCCTGTAAAATAGGCGTAATTACCGTGAGCGGCTGATAAGGGGCTTCACCAAAAAAGCCAAGCATCATTCCCAAAAATGCCAACGGCGTTGCCAAAATACCCAGTGGCAAAATAGGGCGATACAAACAAAAGCCCCAATAAAACATCAACATGAACAAACTAGTCAGTGACAGCACATTAAAAATATTAAAGTTGAGCCCTTGCAGCGTGATAATATGAGGATAAAGTATTGCGGCATGCCCCATCATACCCGCAAGCAACTGACCTAACACCAGTCCTTTATGAATGGGTTGTTGTTGGCTAATTGCCCACAGCAAATAGACGCTAGTCAATCCATAGCACACCAACGATAGTACAAAAAGTAAAAACACCCAAGCCTCACAAATTAATCATAGTAATTAAACAACAGGTTCCTATTAAATGGCGGCGACAATGGTAGCATTTAACAACCCTTAACCAACCCTGTTATAACAATTCGCCATTTTATCCCTATTATATTAGCAGTTTTATGTAATTTAGCATAAAATAACCATAATTATAAAATTGATAGTAAAAGATCAGAGAAAAGCTATGTTTGAAACCCTAACCGAACGACTGTCCACTAGTTTACGTAGTATCTCAGGCACAGGTCAACTTACCGAAGACAACATCAAAGACACCTTACGCGAGGTGCGTATGGCACTGCTAGAAGCGGATGTCGCCTTGCCTGTCACCCGTGATTTTGTTGCCCGCGTCAAAGAAAAAGCACTGGGTCAAGAAGTCCTAAAAGAGCTAGCACCAGGGCAAGCCTTTGTCAAAATTGTGTATGATGAATTGACAGAAATGATGGGCAGTGCCAACCAAAGCCTAGAGATGACAGGCAAACCCCCTGTGGTCTATCTGCTAGCAGGCTTACAAGGTGCGGGTAAGACCACCACCGCAGGTAAACTTGCCAAGTATCTACAAGAACGTCACAAGAAAAAAGTCATGCTGGTCTCAGCCGACGTGTATCGCCCAGCCGCTATCAAACAGCTAGAGCAAGTGGCTGCACAAGTCAATGCAAGTTTTGTACCGTCCACTGCCGACCAAAACCCGATTGATATTGCCAAAAACGCCATCGAACAAGCCAAACTGCAATACCAAGACATCCTAATTATCGACACCGCAGGGCGTTTGCACATTGATGAAGCCATGATGGATGAAATCAAAGCCTTGACGGCGGCGGTCAACCCTGCAGAAACCTTATTTGTTGTGGACTCGATGACAGGGCAAGACGCTGCCAACACTGCCAAAGCCTTCAATGATGCCCTGCCGCTCACAGGCGTGATTTTGACCAAAACCGATGGCGATGCGCGTGGCGGTGCGGCATTGTCAGTGCGTGCCATCACAGGCAAACCCATCAAATTCTTGGGGCGCGGCGAAAAACTTGACGCCCTAGAGCCATTTCACCCTGAACGTGTTGCCCAGCGCATCTTGGGTATGGGTGACGTGCTGTCACTGGTTGAAGAAGTTGAGCAAAAAATCGACCGTGAAAAAGCCGAAAAAATGGCAAAAAAAATCCAAAAAGGCGGCGAATTTGACCTTGAAGATTTATTGACCCAATTTCAGCAGATGAAAAACTTGGGCGGTATGGCAGGCTTTTTGGACAAAATGCCAGGCATGAGCGGTGCAGATATTCAAAAAGCGGTCTCTGATGCCAAGCCTGAAGAAAAGGTCAAAGAAATGGAAGCCTTAATCCATTCGATGACCCCATTTGAGCGCAAAAACCCTGACAAAATCAACCCAAGCCGCAAACGCCGTATTGCCGCAGGGGCAGGCAAAGACGTGCAACACGTCAATCAGCTCCTAAAACAGCACAAACAAATGGCAAAAATGATGAAAATGCTATCTGACCCATCAGGCATCAGCAAAATGATGAAAGCCGTACAAGGCTTGACCAAAGGCATGGGCGGTAGCGGTGGTCCACTATTTGGTCAAAAATCCCAGCAAGGGGATGATGCAACCTTAGTCAATGGACAAGGTATGCCACCTGTACCCAAATTTAAAACCCGTTTTTAACCTTATCTTGAATACTTTTTAACCTTATATTGATGGCAGTACCCAAGGATAGCTCAGGCTATCCTTTTTTGTTATGTCATTGTTACATATTGATATTAACCAATGTGAAATTTTGGAATAAACAATCTGCAAATCACAATGCGACACGGCTTATTATTTTTTTTACTATACCTTTATCTACTATCACATCACATTGCGGTCATATTATCGCAGCTGCTGGACAATCGAGGTAAATATGAAAAAGTTACAAGCACAATCGCCAAAACAAGGCGTGGGACGTGTTCGCACGGTAGGGCTATTAGCTACCACATTAGCCAGTATACCTACTGTCTTGATAATCTCAGCCTGCAGTCGGGCTCCCTCCCAGCAAACGGCTAGTAGTAGCGCAAATGCTAACACCCCAAACACCCAAAGCGTCACGTTACTCAATGTCTCTTATGACATTTCGCGTGAGCTCTACAAAAAATACAACCCCATCTTTATTGAACAATATACGCAGCAAGGGCAGCCTATAGATATTCAGCAGTCACACGGTGGCTCTAGTAAACAAGCATTGAGTGTTGCCAACGGGCTACAAGCCGATGTGGTCACTATGAACCAAGCATCCGATATTGAGTTATTAGTAAAAAAAGGTCTGGTAGATAAAAATTGGCAACAAGCCTTGCCCAATCATAGCGTGCCTTACACCAGTACCATGGTATTGGTGGTAAGAAAAGACAACCCAAAACATATTAAAGATTGGCAAGACCTAGCAAAGGCTGAAGTTAAAGTAGTCATGCCCAACCCAAAAACCAGTGGCACAGGGCGCTACGCATTTTTGGGCGCGTATGGCTATGGGCTGCATACTTTTAATCATCAAGAAGATAAAAGCAACACCTTGCTTCGGCAGATTTTAGCCAACGTCGCCACCTTTGACAGTGGTTCGCGTGGTGCTACCACTACCTTTGCCCAGCGCGGGATTGGTGACGTGCTTATCACCACAGAAAATGAAGCCCATACCACCATAGAGCAGTTTGCCAGTGATAATTTACAAATTATTTATCCCAGTTACTCAGTAAAAATTGACAACCCTGTTGCCGTGGTCAGTGCTGTGACCGAGAAAAAAGGCACTACCGCTATCGCGCATGCTTATCTCAAAGGGTTGTGGTCGCCACAAGCGCAGCAAGTGATGGCACAAAATTATTTAAGACCCAGCGATAGCCATATATTGGCAAATTATCAGCCGCAATTTCCCAATATCGTGACCTATAACCCCACCGATGTTTTTGGTGATTGGGATAGCATTATGCAAAAATTCTTTAAAGATGGCGCCCTGTTTGACCAACTCACCACACAAAAATAACCCCGTTTTCATTAAATTTTCCCCAAAATTAGCAAAAATCTTTGATAAAAGAGGCTGATAAAAAATGCGTAAACCTTGGCGAGGTTACTCCCCGCGTTCGGCTAATGAGGTCAAATCATGCTGCAGTGCTTGAAAACATACATCGAGCGCAAAGCCCCGATATTGCAAAAATCGCAATTGGCGGGCTTTTTCTTTTTGATCTATGGGGCGATCATTACCGTACTTTTTGACCCGCGCTTGTACCGCTTGCAACAGCCAATCTGCCTCAAATACCACCTGTGGGGAGAGATCAGTATGGGCAGGGTTTGGGCTTGGCTCAATATCATTAATTAATAAATCACTAAAAAAATCCGCGTGCTGCTCAATCCACGCATCTATATCCCGTGCTGATTTTAACGTGGTTAAACCGCGCTTTTTACAATCATGCCAGATTCGCTGATGACCGTAACCTTTACCGATTCCCTCTTTAATCATCGCTGAGGTCATGCGTTCATCGCTTTGATAACCTTCTGAGGCAAATTCTAGCAGTAGAGCCTCAATCGCATCGGCGTCGCAGGCTTTGGCAAGCAGTTTGTCACGTAGTTCTTTTTGTGAGTGTTCACGCCGACCCAAGTAATAAAATGCCAACCAGCGCATATAGCTTTCTGCTTTGATTTTGGCATGGTAGGCTTGGCGCGCTTCATCGCTCATTAATTGGCGCTGGATATTGTCAAGTAAGTCTTTGGGATCTGTCATTGCTACCACATCTAAAATAACAAAAACCCCAGTAACAACTAGGGTTTTTTTTGGAAAATAAAATTATGCCATGCCGTCAACAAATTCTGGTGGCTCACCGTCGTTCTCATCTTCATCGGCGGTTAATTCGGTGTTACCAAGTTTTACGGCGCGTACTTTGGCTTCAATTTCTTGGGCAATTTGTGGGTTTTCTTCCAAGAATCGAATCGCATTGGCTTTACCTTGACCAATTTTGCTGTCATTGTAGCTATACCAGGCGCCCGATTTTTTGATGGCTTCGATATCCACACCCAAATCCACCACCTCACCCAAGTGATTAGTACCTGTGCCGTACATGATGTCAAACTCAGCTTGGCGAAACGGTGGTGCTAGTTTGTTTTTGATAACTTTGACCCGCGTTTCCGAGCCAACAATGCTGTCACCTTCTTTAACCGCACCAATACGGCGGATGTCCATGCGCACTGAGGCATAAAACTTCAGGGCATTACCCCCTGTCGTGGTTTCTGGTGAACCAAACATCACGCCAATTTTCATACGGATTTGGTTAATAAACACCACCATACAATTTGAGCGTTTGGCGTTACCCGTGATTTTTCGTAAGGCTTGGCTCATTAACCGCGCTTGTAGACCCATGTGGCTGTCGCCCATTTCGCCTTCAATTTCAGCGCGCGGCGTCAATGCTGCTACCGAGTCCACCACAATCATATCAACGGCGCCCGAGCGCACCAACATATCAGTGATTTCTAGGGCTTGTTCACCATTGTCGGGCTGGGTTACTAATAGCGCATCTACGTCCACGCCCAATTTTTTGGCATAGATAGGGTCCAATGCGTGCTCTGCATCAATGAATGCACAGGTGCCGCCTTGTTTTTGGCATTGGGCAATGGCTTGTAGTGTCAGTGTGGTTTTTCCTGAGCTTTCAGGACCATAAATTTCCACAATACGACCTTTAGGCAAACCGCCAATACCCAATGCAATATCTAGCCCTAAAGATCCCGTAGAGACTACATCGACGTTGATTTTGGCAGACTCATCACCTAGACGCATGATGGTGTTTTTACCAAATTGTTTTTCAATTTGCGATAACGCAGCGGTTAAGGCTCTGGCTTTGTTTTCGTCCATATAGGACTCCTTTAAACGTGTATAAAATCAATTGGTTATAAAAATAATAATGCAAGATTGAGGTGAGTGGATAATGCTATGATAACAAATTTTATAGAAAATTATAGGGTAATTTGGTGGATATACGACATATTGTGTCGTTTAAAAAATGCGCGGGTTAGCGCCAATATCATCTCGCCGCGCTGTCCTATTAATGAGCGTTGGTTGGGTATCTTCAAGCAAAAAACCCCACGATAACGTGAGGTTGTTGATCAGTCCAATCAGGGTAAATTCTTTGCCGTGTTGGCAAAAATTAGGAAGATGTGTTCCCTTCTGGTGACGGCGTCGCCTCACTAGGCGAGTTATTGGCGGCTGCCTGACCTTGGGCGCCCAAATAACTTTGATTGTGATGGTGGGTGATTTTGCTTTCTTCATGTGCCATTGAACGCGCCGCTTGACGTAGCTCAAATTTTTGTACTTTACCCGTTGAGGTCTTTGGAATTTGGGCAAAAATAATGTGCTTGGGCACTTGAAAACCCGCCAAATGCTTGCGGCAATGGTTGATGATGTCTTCGCGGTCTAGGGTAGAGCCTTCGCAAATTTCCACAAATGCTACGGGCACCTCGCCCCATTTTTCATGCGGAGCAGCGACCACGGCACAGCTGTCAATTTCTGGCATACGGTATAGGACGTTTTCTACTTCAATGCTTGAAATATTCTCACCACCCGAGATGATAATGTCTTTTAGGCGATCCATGATTTTGATATAGCCATCTGGGTATTTAACCCCCAAATCGCCTGTCTTAAACCAGCCACCTTCAAACACCTCCGCCGTGGCTTTGCGATTTTTAAGGTAGCCCTTCATCACCATGTTACCACGAATGGCTAGCTCACCAATCTCGTTACCATCGGCTGCTACAGGCTCGGTGGTGCCTTGTTTAAATACGTCAAAACCTGATAACAAATGGGAGTTCATACCTTGACGCGATTTTTTTTGCGCGCGCTCACCCACCGTCAATTCTGCCCATTCTGGACGTTCAACGCAAAAAGTCACCGGTCCATAGACTTCGGTTAGTCCGTATACGTGGGTGATTTTAAAGCCCATGTCTTCCATTTTGGCTAGTAATGATTCGGGCGGTGGGGCACCCGCAACGTTACAACGAACTTCATGTTTGATGGCTTTTTTTAACGCTTCTTTGCCATTGGCAATCATGTTGTGCACAATGGGCGCTGAGCTATAATGACTGACTTTTTCGTCAGCGATGAGGCGTAATATGAGGTCTGAGTCTATTTTACGCAAACAGACGTTGGTGCCAGCACGCTCGCCAATTGTCCAAGGAAAACTCCAACCATTGCAATGAAATAATGGCAATGTCCACAAATAAACAGGGTGCTTTTGCATATCCCAGTCAAGGATATTGGAGATGGCGTTTAGGGCAGCGCCGCGGTGGTGATATACCACACCTTTTGGAATACCTGTGGTGCCTGAGGTGTAGTTGAGGGCGATTGCGTCCCACTCGTCATTGGGTTTTTCCCAGTTGTCTAGGTCAGTACCTGAGGCAATAAACTCCTCATAACTCATGTGACCAAAATTTTCGCTAGGGGTAACGGCAGCATCGGTAGCATGCACGATGATTAAATCAGGAAATGACTCTTGGATAAGTTCAATATGCGGTTCAAATTCGCTGTCAACAATCAGTACTTTGGCTTCACTATGCTGCAAACAAAATACCAACGCATTAATATCAAGGCGAGTATTGAGGGTACATAGTACGCCGCCCGACATAGGCACACCAAACGCCACTTCAACCATAGGTGGCGTATTGGGTAATAAAACGGCGACAGTGTCATCTTTGTCAATGCCAAGTTTTTTTAGGGCATCTGACATTTTGCGGCAACGGGTGAAGGTTTCTTGCCAAGTTTGGCGCAAATTGTTGTGTTCATAGTCTTGATAGACAATGGCAATTTGGTCTGGATAGATAGTCGCGGTACGCTCAATAAAATCAATTGGGGTTAAAGCGGCATAGTTGGCTGGGTTTTTTTCCAAACCTGTATGGAAATTTGGCATAACAACGTCCCTGCAGTTAATCATGGTTAATCTCATTTATGATAGCAAGGAATGCGGCAAAATCCTATACATCTTGACATATTTTGATAATTTTTTTTTGAAATGAGGCATTGAAGAACCCAGTATTTACGGCTATTGGTCGTTAATATTATGGTTAAGTGGCTGTTTTTTCTCATTAATAATTAGGGAAACTATTCAATTTTTGATGGGAAAATAGCGCAAAAATTGGCGGGTATTTTTTTTAGACTGGTGCGCGCAAAATTTGCTTTATACATTGGGTGGGGAATACCTATATCATATTGAACTATTTATCAATTACTGTATGCTGAGAAAAATCGCTTTGCTTTTGGTAATCTTGGGTCAAACCACGTCCCCTAGCACAACAACATGCTGCTTGCTAGTCAATACAGGCGGTTGGGGTACCGAATATTTTGACCAAAAAGTAAAAGGACAATTATTCAAGGATTTTTTATGTCAATTATTTCTGATGTTTCAACGCGCAATCGTAGTACTAGCCACAGTGCCAACTATCCACATATTTTTGAGCCGCTCGATTTAGGATTTACTACGTTAAAAAACCGTATGGTGATGGGTTCAATGCACACGGGCTTAGAAGACCGTTTTTATAACTATCAAAAGCTTGCCACTTATTTTGCTGAGCGCGCTAAAGGCGGGGTGGCAATGATGATTACGGGCGGTATTTCACCCAATCGGGAAGGCTGGTTGTTGCCTGCAGGTGGTACTTTGAATCACAAGGGCGATGTCATCAATCATCGCAAAGTGACCAAAGCGGTGCACAAGTATGATAGTAAAATTCTTTTGCAAATTTTGCACAGTGGGCGCTATGGCTATCACCCTTTTTCGGTGTCGGCTAGTGCTATCAAGTCACCCATTACGCCATTTAAACCACGGCAAATGAGTGAAAGAAATATATTGGCAACCATCAAAGATTATGCCAATACTGCCAAGCTAGCCAAAATGGCAGGGTATGATGGGGTGGAGATCATGGGTTCGGAAGGCTATTTGCTCAATCAGTTTTTAAGCCGTCATGTCAACCAGCGTACCGACCAATGGGGCGGTAGTCTCGAAAATCGGATGCGTTTTGCCATTGAGGTGGTAAAGGCGGTACGGGCGGCTGTGGGCGAGGCGTTTATTATTACGTTTCGTTTGTCAATGATTGACCTTGTGCCTGACGGTAATGTCATGGCGGAGGTGATCACGATTGCCAAAGCGCTAGAAGCGGCTGGCGTCACCATTATTAATACAGGTATTGGCTGGCATGAGGCGCGTGTGCCCACCATTGTCACCTCCGTACCACGCGCCGCGTTTGCCAATGTGATTGCTGAGGTCAAAAAACACGTTACCATTCCTGTGATGGCTGCCAACCGTATTAACATGCCAGAGACAGCAGAGCAGCTTTTGGCAAATAATAGCGCCGATTTAATCCAAATGGCGCGTCCTTTCTTGGCAGACCCTGATTGGGTCAATAAAGCCCAATCAGGTCAAACTCACTTAATCAATACCTGTATTGGTTGTAACCAAGCGTGTCTGGACCACACCTTTGAAAATAAACGCTCCACTTGTTTGGTTAACCCGCAAGCCTGTTACGAAACCGAACTGGTCTATAAACCCGCCAAAAAAGTGAAAAAAATCGCGGTGGTCGGTGCAGGTATGGCAGGACTATCAGCTGCCACCGTGGCCGCCAAACGTGGGCATCAAGTGACATTGTTTGAAGCGCAAGCCAAGATTGGCGGGCAATTTAATTATGCCAAAGTCATTCCTGGTAAAGAAGAATTTTTTGAAACCATTCGCTATTTTACCAACTTGGTTGATAGCCTCAATATCACCCTTAAACTCAACCACCCCGTGGACAAAGCCATGCTTGAGGCAGGGCAATTTGATGATGTCATCATCGCCACGGGCGTAGTACCGCGTACTTTGTCTATCGAAGGGGCGAAGCTGCCGCAAGTTATCAGTTATGCTGAGTTACTATCAGGCAAAAAAATTGCTGGTCAAAAAGTTGCGGTGATTGGCGCAGGCGGTATTGGCTTTGATGTGAGCGAATACTTGACCTCTACCCATGTACAGCCATTTTCCCAAGATGAACACGGCAATTGGGTGGCAAAACCGCACCCACAAAGCATTGACTCTTGGAAACGCGAATGGGGCGTTGATACCACGGCCGATTACCAAAGCGAAGGCGGCTTGGTTCAACCTGAAAAAATTACCCCCATGCGGGAAGTGTACCTCATGCAGCGCAAAAAAGGGCGATTGGGTGCAAATCTTAACAAAACCTCAGGTTGGGTACACCGCGCCCACATTGGCAAGCATGGGGTCAAACAGGTGAGTGGTATCGGCTATGAAAAGATTACCAATGAAGGTATTTGGATTACCAACCCCGATGGGCATAGCCAATTATTACGTGTGGATAGCATTGTGGTATGCGCAGGACAAGAGTCGGTCAATGACTTGATGCCAGCCGTAGGCGATACCCCAAGCGCCCAATATCACCTAATTGGTGGCGCAAAACTTGCAGGCGAACTAGATGCCAAACGCGCCATTCGAGAAGGGGCAGAAGTGGCAGCTATGCTATAACTGCCCGCCGCGCTATTGCCCTTTTTTTGGGTTGATAGCGCCGTAATATACGGTGTTTGACTGTCGGTTTTTAAGCCGTTCCTAAAACGATAAGCGGGTTTGACACGTCAAGCGCCGCCTATTAGGCTACTAGGGTTAGATCGCCCTATTGGATAGCCACCGATGCCAAAAAATAATGGCGAGATTGCTGCAAGTTGAGCAGTTTATCCAAGGCGGTCTTTAAATCTTGGCTAGGATTGGGCTGCTGCATCATCTCTGTTAAGGTATCATATAACCGAGAGAATACCGAAAAATTACTTTGTAATAAGTAGCTTAATATAAACTCATTGACCCCCGTGACTTCCAAATCCAGTGACGTTTTAAAACGTAGCTCGCCATCAATGAGATCCATTTCTAGATTGCCAAGCATCAAATCGTAATTAAGATGGGTAAGTGCCACCAACAAATCAGCGCGCATCGCCTCAGAAACTGGCGTTGGCATAATACTGTACACCGCTATCAATTGTTGCTGGCTAAAATACCGAATCATACAACCCCAATCACGCGCCTTATCCGATACTTGCATCGTAAAATGGTGGACGTCTTGAGCCTCACTGTCATCGCTAGGGTGATATAAAAATTGGTAGCCCATATCAGTAAGTAGCGACTCAATCGCTTGATAGGTAATGGGCGCCTCGCTTTCTTGAGTGGTCATAGCGCCTGCTTCCATGTTATGATCAGCGCTGTTATCAAATGCGGCATTGCTGGCTAGTTGGACATTGTCAGCCGTGCTATGGGTTGTCTCACAAGAGTGCTTGGCAGCGTTTTGATGAGCGGGCGTTTGATAAGAAGCGCGCATTTGACGGCTCAGTAAATTTTTGAGGCGCTGCCATAGCGTTAAAGAATTTTTTGACATTGTTACCACTTAAAAATAAAAACCATTATAAATAGATAGCGCCATAGCATTGCTCAAAACTGATAAAAATAGCAACAATCTTGTGTATTGGGCGGGATAATTGCCAAGCCTAGGCTTGAGTTGGTATATAATACAGTAATTTTGTGCCCATTTTATGATTTAGTAAATGGGTAAACAGCAATTATTCATCTAATTATCGTAACCCATGACTTATGCCAAATCAAACCCTATCAACCACCCAGCTTCAGTCACCCGCCCATGCTTTGTCCAATCCTTTGCTTAATTGCCAAAACTTGACCATTCAGCGCGGTGATTTTGCACTGTGTGAAGGGGTGAGTTTGGTGCTAAATGCTGGGGATATATGCCATCTAACGGGCGAAAATGGCACGGGAAAAACCACGTTAATGATGCAGCTAGCAGGTTTAATTCCACTGGTTGCAGGCGAGGTGTATTGGCAAGGTGAGTTAGGATTGCCCGTCCAGCCGTTTTATGTGGCGCACCAAGTGGGGATTCATCTGCAGCTGAGTGTTGAACAAAACTTGCGCTTTTTATTGGCATTATATGGCATCAAGCCCACGCTTGATGAGCTAGAGCAAGCACTGGATTGGGTAGGTTTGGCAGGGTATGAAAAAATCAGCTGTTATCAGCTGTCAGCAGGACAAACCCGCCGCGTGGGTTTGGCACGACTGTGGTTTGGGGTGCGATATGTTGACCAATTTCCCTGCTGGCTACTTGATGAGCCATTAACTGCATTAGATATTAATATGATTGCAAAAATTGAGTCGATCATGCAGCAGTTTGCCCATGACGGTGGGGCGGTATTGATGACCAGTCACCAAACTGTGGCGGTGGCAAATAAGCACTTAGATTTGACATTGTATATGGTATGAGGGTGATAAGTGATGATTGATTTTACCGCGCTTTGGCAGAGAGAATGGCAAATCAAACAACAAAATAAAGTGCAGTGGCTATACCCGTTGGTGCTATTTTTAATCATTATTACGTTGTTTCCGCTTGCGATGGGCACCGAGCCAAAGCTACTACATCAGCTTGGCGTACCTGCGGTTTGGATTGCAGCGCTGTTATCACTTATTATGGGGATGGATCATTTATTTCGTCCTGCCCTCGACAATGGCACCCTTGCTCAGTTAGTGGTGGCAAAAGCGTCGCTTCCCACTTGGGTGCTGATTCGGCTTATGGTACATTGGTTGACCAGCGCGGGCATGGTGTGCTTGTTGTCATTTTTGGCAGTGCCTTTGTTTGGGCTAACTGCCAAAGAGGCTTGGGCACTTGGTGGCTCTATTTTGGTGGGCAGTCCGCTATTATTATGCTTATCGGCTATCGCCAGCAGCCTGACGTTGTCGCTAAAAAATGGCGCGGTCTTGGTGCCGTTAATCTCCTTACCCATGCAGCTGCCTGTATTAATTTTTGCCACAGGGGCAGTTGGGCAATTTGCCATGGGGCTCAACGGTTTTCCCATTTTGGCATTATTATTGGCAGGTAGTATTGCTGCTATTATTATCACCCCGATGGTAATTGCATTTTCACTCAAACTTGCGTGGCTAAGCTAATGACTTTTAAGATGAAATAATCCCTAAATATTAGTAAAATAGTAACCAACCAAGTTGATGGTTTTCACGCTTTAAATTATTTGTGCAAGGCAAAATACATGGCAGAGATGACCCCAAACGTTCGTACACCTGGCTTTTTTTCTCGTTTATGGCAAGGGTTTTTAAAAACGGTAGGCACCAAAGAGTTTTATCGTATTTTTGCCCCTTGGGTCAAATACCTGTCCGCTATTGCTGCATTGTTATTGGGCATTGGCGCGGTGTGGGGGTTGGCATTTGCCCCGCCTGATTATTTGCAAGGCAACAGCTACCGCATTATTTTTATTCATGTACCCACCGCAAGCCTTGCCATGTCGATTTATTTGGCAATGGCAGTCTTGGGCGTGATTTTTTTGGTATGGAAAATCAAAACCGCCAATTTGGTGGCGCAAGCCATTGCCCCTATTGGGTTTTTGTTATGTGTGCTCAGCCTTATGACGGGTTCTATCTGGGCAAAGCCAACTTGGGGGACATACTGGGTGTGGGATGCACGCTTAACGTCTATGCTTATTTTGGCGTTTTTGTATGCAGGGGTGATGGCGCTTTTTGCCGCGTTTGAACATACCGCGAGTCGTGGTAAAGCAGCGGCAATTTTATCCATTGTCGGGGCGGTTAATCTGCCTATCATCAAATATTCAGTCAATTGGTGGAATACCCTACACCAAGGCGCCACATTCACCGTCACTGAGCGACCAAAAATGCCACCTGATATGTATATTCCGCTATTACTGATGATATTAGGTGGTTACTTTTTGCTAGCCGCACTAGCTATTTATCGCACCAACACCTTAATCCTACAACGTGAAAGCAGCAAACAATGGGTGATTGATGAATGTCGGCGCCAATCTCGCTAGGCAGCCTAATCTATCTCTCTCGCCGCCCACACTGTATCAAACACAGCATAAAAAGGCACAAGCATGAACCCTTATTTTCATAATATTTCTGAATTTATAGCCATGGGTGGTCATGGTAGCTATGTGTGGACAAGCTGGCTAATCACCACGCTAGGTATCGTCACCCTAATTATACTGAGTCGTAACCAACGGCGGGCGACTTTTCGCGACATCCATACCCAACAAGCGCGCCAACAACAACGCAGCCAGCGCACCAATAATCTGGGTTAAGGTGATATTCAAGCGCAAACGGTGCTATAATAAATATTGACCTTAATAGCCAATTCATTCATCAAACGTGAGATCAAAAATGGCGATGAATAAAGTACGACAAAAAAAGTTAATATGGGTAATGGCAACATTATTTGGCGCCATCATCGCTGTTGTGCTAGTGATTTATGCAGTAGGGCAACAAACCGACTACTACTTTGACCCAACCGCAATCAGCCAAGGTAAAGCGCCAGAAGACACACGGATTCGCGCAGGGGGTATGGTAGTGCGGGGAAGCGTGGTTAGAGATAGTGCTGACCCCCTCAACGTAAAATTTAAAATCACTGACTTCAAATCGACCGTGCCCGTCACTTATAAAGGCATCCTGCCAGATTTATT
>CALAPG010000262.1 GCA_937889485.1 uncultured Moraxella sp.
CTGTCAAAATTTGCCATGATCATAAAATGCCTGTGATTGCTTTTGGTACGGGCTCATCGCTTGAAGGACAGCTTAATGCCCCCAAAGGTGGGCTGTGTATTGATATGTCCATGATGAATGAGGTAGTTCACGTTAATGAGGCGGATTTGACCGCGACCGTGCAGGCAGGCGTGACGCGGGAATTTTTGAACCAATACTTGCGTAATACAGGGCTATTTTTCCCCATTGACCCAGGCGCCAATGCGACACTAGGCGGTATGGTTGCCACCCGCGCATCAGGTACCAATGCGGTACGTTATGGCACTATGAAAGATGTCGTATTGTCGCTTGAAGTGGTTATGCCCAATGGCGATATCATTCGCACGGGTAGCCGTGCCAAAAAATCCTCAGCGGGCTATGATTTGACGCGTTTAATCATTGGCTCAGAGGGCACTTTAGGCATTGTTACCGAAATTACCGTTAAGTTGTTTGGTATCCCTGACTGTGTGGGTAGTGGTATTTGCCATTTTCCAAGTATTGATCTTGCTTGCCAAGCGGTGATGACCACCATCCAATATGGGCTGCCAATCGCAAGAATTGAACTGCTAGATACCCTGCAAATCAAAGCCTGTAATGCTTACTCCAAACTAAGCCTTAAAGAGATGCCAACTTTATTTGTCGAGTTTCACGGCACCACCAGTCATGTCACCGAGCAAGCCGAACTGTTTGCTGAGATTATTGCAGATTTTGATGGCTCAGACTTTGCATGGGACACCGTTGAAGAAAAACGTAAACAACTTTGGACAGCGCGTCACAACGCTTATTTGGCAAGCCGCGCCTTACGCCCCGAACTGAGCAGCTTATCTACCGATGCCTGTGTGCCGATTTCGCGTCTGGCTGAATGTGTGACCAAAACCGTTGCCGATATTGAGCGCGAGGGGATGCTAGCCCCAATCGTGGGACATGTGGGTGATGGTAATTTTCATGTGCTATTGCTGGTAAATATGCAAGATGATAATGAAGTCAAAAAAGCGGAAGGAATTTTGCAGCGCCTTGCCGAACGGGCAATTGCCATGGATGGTACTTGTACGG
This sequence comes from uncultured Moraxella sp., assembly GCA_937889485.1. Lineage (GTDB taxonomy): Bacteria > Pseudomonadota > Gammaproteobacteria > Pseudomonadales > Moraxellaceae > Faucicola. The sequence goes on from CALAPG010000262.1 coordinate 1,072, forward strand.
GCGAGCACGGCATTGGGCAAGGTAAGCGTAAATACATGCAAACCGAGCACGGCGAAGCACTGACTGTCATGAAAGCTATCAAAAAAGCGATTGACCCAAATAACATCATGAACCCAGATAAAATTTGGTTTGACTAACTTGCTACTTGTCTATCTATCGTCAACAAAATACCTTAAATTTGGCTAAATTACTGTTTTAATTGATTTTTTAACCGTTGGCTGGCAAGACTTATATCGTCAGCTGCCAAAATTGCCGAGACCACCGCCACCCCATCCACACAGGTTTTTATTTGTGCCAAGCCTTTTTGTAATAAGGGTAGGGTGGTGGTATTAATGCCACCAATCGCCACTATAGGGATATTCACCGCTTGGCGAATTTCTTTTAATGTAGTAATGCTAACCGTTTTGGCATCGCGCTTGGTCGTCGTGGCAAACATCGCGCCCACCCCCAAATAATCAGCCCCATCAGCTTGGGCTTGTTGGGCTTGTGCCACCGTGCGCGCCGACACCCCCATAATTTTATTTTTACCCAAAATGCCACGCACCACTTTGGCGGGCAAGTCTGATTGTCCAATATGCACCCCGTCAGCTTCCACGGCTAAGGCAATATCCACTCGATCATTAATCAATAGCGGCACATGGTACTGGTGACAAATCGCCTTAATCCTCAGCGCTTGTTGATAAAATTCTTTACTATCACGCTGTTTTTCTCGTAGCTGTACCAACGTGACACCGCCCAAAATCGCTTGCTCAACCGCACGTTCAAGGGACTCATTTTTTAGACATTGGCAATCGGTCACCAAATACAGTGAATAATCCAATAACATCAGTGTTTTACCCCAAAATCCGCTTGTGTATCAATCGCATGCCATTTTACCATTTTTTTACCCAACAAAGGCAGACAAAACGACGGTAACTGATAGGCACCCAATAACGGCAAAAACATAGCACCCATAAATGGCGTGGTAATGGTGTAGGCAAGTAGTACATTGCGCCCGCCGCAGGCAAGTGCAGAGATAATTGCATTTTCATAACCAAATTTGCGGTACAATACATAAGCAGAAAAATAAAAAATCAACGCCATTAAAGTACCCACACCAAACAACCCCAACGCTTGCATCGGATCTTGGTCAAACGTATGGCGAAACCCTGACATCAACCCCAACGGAAACATCATCAGCAATAAAATATTAAACCGAGCAATTTTGCCATAATAACGGTTGAGCGTTGCCTTAGGTAGCCACTGCCTAGCACACACCGCCAAAATCATCGGTGCCACAATATAAATAAATAACCGTTTGATATACAAAGCAAAATCCAAATGCGCATCACGACTGCCTAACAGCCAAAGTACCACCAGCAAGCTGGCAGGCATGATTAAAGTAGCCGTGATGGTTTTTGCCATTGCCAGTAGCGCATCAAATCCCACCGCATTGACAATAGCGCCTGTACCAAACAGCGGGGCGGTCGCCGACAAGCCAGCAACGGCCAACAATAAATCGCCACGCACACCTAATAGATATGCCAAACCCGTCAAAACCAGACTCATAAGCGCACTTTGAAATACTGCAAACCCCCAAACATAGCCCGTGGTCATACGTCTGACTAGTTGGGTTTGGTCAATCCCAAGCAAAGTAAAAAACATTAAGAAAAATAACACCTGCGGCAAATATCCAAGCACAGCTTGCGATAAGCTTGGAAAAATAAAACCAATGACACCACATAGCGGCATAAAAATCGTACTATGACGGGCAATAAAATTAATCATACAGATCCAAAAATAACAGTCAGGTGAAAGCCGAACATTGTAACGCGTAACTTTTTGTTTTGACAATGGTATTTTGTGCAAGACTGGGTGCAATTTTAAATGGATTAAAATCTAACTATTATTTCGCATAATGTATATTATGTTAAATAATATATATAACCATTTATACCCGCCCCCAAAAGTTAAAAAGCGTTAAAATAAAAAAGGCAGAGATGCCTCCGCCTTTTATCTTGTGTCTGATTTTACTGGATATAACGTTAGGCAAATAATCCTTTGGCATATTGCTCACGGATGACTTTTTTGTCGAGTTTACCCACACTGGTTTTGGGCAGCGCTGTGACAAATTTTAATTGGTTGGGAATACCGTATTTTGGAATCAACCCTCTTTCAAATGCTTGCTCGGCAATGGCAATAATATCTTTGGCTTGGGTATCAGCGTGGCTTGGTTTTAGCACCACCAGCGCCATGGGACGTTCCCCCCAACGTTCATCAGGTACACCAATCACCGCAATATCCGCCACACTTGGGTGCAGCGATAAAATAGTTTCAATCTCCAACGAAGATACCCACTCCCCACCCGATTTGATGACGTCTTTGAGGCGGTCGGTAATTTTGATGGTACCATTTTGGGTGATATAACCAATATCTTGGGTATGCAAGTAGCCACCTTCCCAGAGCTCATTGCCTGCATCATGGTTTTTGAAATAGCTTTGTGTCAGCCACGGCGAGCGCACCACAAGCTCACCTGTGGATTTGCCATCATTGGGCATGACACTTGCCCCACCCCACACTTGCATATCAACCAATAACACAGGTTTACCTGTTAGGCAGCGGTAAGCAATTTGTTCATCATGTGTCATGGTGGCAGTTTGGTCATCAAACGCGGTAATACTGAGTACAGGGCACGTTTCAGACATGCCATAGCCCGTCATTACTTCAATGCCCTGCTCGATCGCCATCTTAGCAAGCCCTTCATTGAGTTTTGAGCCGCCAATAATCATTTTTAGGTTAGAAAACTTGCCGCCTCGTTTGCCCATTTCTGCTAGCAACATTTGTAAAATCGTGGGTACGCCATGGGTAACGGTGACATGGTATTTTTCAATTAAATCGACCAAGGTATCAGCGGCATAGCGTCCAGGATATACTTGTTTTAGCCCAATCATAGTAGCGACATAAGGCATACCCCACGCATGCACATGAAACATGGGTGTCATCGGCATATAAACATCATCAAAACGTAGACCATTATTGCCTGTATTGAGTGCAACCGCTGAGGCAACGGCCAAAGAGTTGAGCACAATTTGACGATGGGTAAAAAACACCCCTTTGGGATTGCCTGTAGTACCACTGGTATAGAATGTGGTGGCGATGGTATTTTCATCAAAATCTTCATACTCATAAACATCACTGGCTTGACCAAGCAATGCCTCGTATTCGCCAACCGTGTAGTCTGGCGCTGCAATACCCTGATCATCTAGCCAAATCACGTGTTCAACGCTTGGCACATCAAATTGATGGTTTTTAATCATCGGCGCAAATTCAGAATTTAATAACAATACTTTGGGTTTGGCATGATTAAGGGTATATAGCACCTTATCTTCTGATAAACGCACATTGACCGTTTGCAAAATATAACCACACATCGGAATGGCAAAATAGCACGCCAAATAACGCGGTGTATCCCAGTCCATAACCGCAATCACCGACCCTTTTTCCAAATTTAAGTTTTTTAATGTATTTGCCAAACGATTAATTTTTTTGAAAAAATCATGATAAGTGCAGGCATCGCGGTCTGCAAAATGCAGGGTCTGCTGCCCTGACACAACCCGTGACCGCGTTAGTAGGTTTTTGATTAATAAGGGAAAATTGTAAGCCTGTTCGGCTTGGTGATAGTTGTCGTGCTGATTTAAAATGGCAGTCATATCATGTCCTTATGCTGAAATATAGCGGATGATAAAAAAGGTGGGAATCGTTTTATTAACCTGCTAAATTTTACTATAATTAAGACTGTGGGGATTAGCAACCAAAAAAAGCGACTTATCCTTTCAAATTGTTCCAAATTGTCCTAGCTTTTTATCCAAAATATTACCTTTATTGAGAAAATCATGCAAAATCTTGATTATTGCCTACCCACTACCATTACCCCAGCACAGTTTTTGGCAGATTACTGGCAAAAAAAACCACTACTCATCAAAAATGGATTACCGCAGCTAGCGGGCATGTTTGAACCTGATGACATCATCGAACTTGCCCAAGACGAAGATGCAACCGCTAGACTTATCAGCGAAAAAGACAAGCAATGGTCAATTAAAAATAGCCCTCTACAACCAACAGACTTTCAGCAGCTACCCAAGCATTGGACGGTGCTTGTACAAAACATGGAGCAATGGTCGCCAGAGCTTGCCAACCTTTGGCATGCGTTTGATTTTATTCCCCAATGGCAGCGTGACGATATCATGGTATCGTATGCCCCAGAGGGCGGTAGCGTGGGCAGACACTATGACAATTATGACGTGTTTTTGGTACAAGGTTATGGCTCACGCCGTTGGCAATTGGGAAAAATGTGTGATGAAACCACCGAGTTTGAAAAAGGGCAACCCATTCGCATCATGGATGACATGGGTGCGCTGATTTTTGATGAAGTGCTCACAGCAGGCGATGTACTCTATGTGCCTACTGGATTATCCCACTATGGCGTGGCACAAG
>CALAPG010000263.1 GCA_937889485.1 uncultured Moraxella sp.
ACTGCCATCACCGCCACTTTGAGTGACATAAAAACCCGCTTGACCCCGTAGCACATCAAGAACGCTTTGACCTTGAAAACGTTGTAATGCTTCTTCATCAATTACCGTGGTTTGTGCGATGGTATTTTTGACAGGGGTGGCAGTTTTGGTTGCGGTGGTAGTAAAAGTCAAGCTGGGCAGCGCGCCTTCAACAGGCGCAGCGGCGGCGTGACTTGCCAAACATGCCAAACTTAAAGCACTCAAGACATGGCGTGGTGATAACGTGGCACTTGACACAGGCGAAACCACAGATGCAGCAACGGGCAAAACAATCGATTTGGTCATAAAATCAGCTCTATAGACAATCACAATAAAAAAATAAATAAAATAAAGACACATTTTAGAAAAATATCGTTACATTATCTATGATTATTACTTGTCTATTGCTCATCAAACCATGAAAATAATTCAACAAAAAAGCCCTTCACCAAAGATAAAGAGCTGTTGTGTACTAAGTTTTTTAAAAGCCCATCGATACCCAATTAATGGGTATGTTGCTGGAGTTTTTTCGCCTGCCGATAACATTCGTTGATATGATTTTCCACAATTTTTTTAAACATTAAGTAGCCAATAGTACCTGCGACTAATTGCCCGCCAAATGGCACAAATTTGGTCACTTGCTTGGCAATGATACGGCTGCCAAACCCTTGGAAAGTTTTTTTGGCAATGCCACGGGTGATGACCAGTCCTGCGATATTTACCGCGCGGTCTTTGAGGTGCTCAAATTGGTTGTCTTTGTTAAGGTCTAGGGCGGGTTCGGGTTGTTCAATTAGCCCAAATTTGGCGGATATTTCTGGTAATAATTTGGATAATAGCCCTGCATCTACCACCAAATCTAGTAGCGGCACAGGCACCACGGCTGCTGCTGCTGATAGTTTGGCTTTATTTGGAATCATGGCTTCACATTCTTGTTTGACTTTATCGAGGTCAAGATGCGGGTCGATGGTTTTGGTGCGGCTGTTTTTGTCTGCAGACATGATGTCTTCCTTCTAATTCAACAAATTTGGCGGGGTCTGGCAAGTATGGTTTTTGCCAGTAAAATCAATTTGAGTGATTTTTTGTCTTATTGTCCCATTATAAAGCAGTGGTTTGGGTTAAATAAGCTAATTTTTGCAATAAATTGATAACTTTTTGTAGCACAGTGCGGCGCTAATGTTGGGCTTAGGGGGATTTTCCAACGTTATAGGTTGAAATTGTTTGCGGTTGCTCGCATCATGTAGGTCATGTTAATGACTCAGTTGCCCAATATGATGATTGCCCTAACGCCAAGATTTTCTGCCCAAATTATCACAGATTTTCCCGTGGGCTTGCAGCCCTTAGCCAAGCAGTCACAAACCATGGCAAGGATTTTGGCGGGACGCGGTGTTAATGATATGGCAGCGCTTGATACGGGGTTTGCCAGTATGCTGCCTACAACTGCGCTGCGTGGTCTTACTGCTGCGGTGTCGCTGTTAGATGAGGCAATAGAACGTCAGCGGCGTATTTTGATTGTGGGGGATTTTGACTGTGACGGGGCGACTAGCACGGCGCTGATGGTTAGAGTGCTCACTGAGATGGGGGCTCAAGTGGATTTTTTGGTGCCCGATCGGTTCAAGTACGGTTATGGGCTTACCCCCGAGATTGTTGAGCTGGGTGTTTCTTTATATCAGCCTGCCGTGATTGTGACGGTTGATAACGGTATTTCAAGCCACGCAGGAGTGGCAGCGGCAAAGGCGCATGGGTTGACGGTGATTATTACTGATCACCATTTAACCAACCAAGCCCCTCCTGATGCCGATGCGGTCGTTAACCCCAATCAGCTTGGCTGTGAATTTGCCAGTAAATCGTTGGTAGGGGTGGGCGTGGCGTTTTATGTGTTGGGCAATCTTGCCAAAATACGTCGTGCCGCCAATAAAACAACCACACAAGTGAGCCGCTATCTGGATTTGGTGGCGCTAGGCACCGTGGCAGATGTGGGTGTGCTGGATCAAAACAACCGTATTTTGGTGCATCATGGGTTGACTGCCATTCGACAAGGGCAATGCTGCGTGGGAATTTTGGCGTTACTTGAGCAAGCAGGCAAGCAACCTGCAGATATGAGTGCGATGGATCTTGGTTTTATCTTGGGGCCTCGTATCAATGCGGCGGGCAGGATGGATAGCATGCGTATTGGTATTGACTGTCTGGTCACCCAAGATTGGGGCGAGGCGCAGCGGCTGGCGCATCAGCTTGACCAGTTAAACCAACAGCGGCGTCAAGTGGAGCAAAGTATGCGCCAACAAGCGGATGCTGTGTTGGCAACGCTGCAGCGTAGCCAAGCCACCAGCGACACCACGCTAGCGCCCAACCGTAGTATTATTTTATACCAAGATGATTGGCACCAAGGGGTGATTGGGATTGTAGCGGGACGCTTGAAGGAGCATTACCACCTACCCGCCATTGTATTTGCTCCTGCCGATGTTGAGCAGCTAGGCGATGATGACCCTATTAAAGGCTCCGCGCGTTCTATTGAAGGCATACATATCCGTGATGCCATCGAAGCGGTAGCACAAAGCCACCCTACCTTAATTAGTCATTTTGGTGGGCATGCCATGGCAGCGGGTTTGACTATCAAGCGCAAAAACTTGTTACCTTTTTGCCAAGCCTTTGATGCCGTCATGGCGCAAGAGGCTGACGAAGTATTTGCAGAAACCCTTTACACCGACGGCAGTCTAGCCCCCACCGATTTTACCTTAGAATTTGTGGACGCGTTGCAGCAACTGAGTATTTGGGGTCATGGTTTTGTGGCGCCTGTGTTTGACGGGGTGTTTGTGATACAAGATTACCAGGTCTTAAAAGAGCGTCACCTCAAACTATGGCTAACTTGTACAGGGGTGCCATTTACCCTCGAAGCAATTTGGTTTAATGCCGATATGGCGCTTGTACCCACAAGCAAAATAGTGTCTGGTCAATCGCCCATTCATCTCTTGTTTGAACTAGAAAAAAACAGTTTTAAACAACAGACAAAATTGCAATTACGGATTAAAAAAGCCCAACTAATATCAGCCCAAACCTAATATCAATCCAAACTTGTTATCAATGGGCGAGCTAAATATGTCTTTGTAGGGCAGGTAGGTGCCAATCAAAATGAAGGGCAAGCATACGTACACAAAAAATGGTCAGCATGGTCAAAATTTCTCTTAGCCAGCCACTCATCATCACAGGCAACAAACTAAAATATACCATTGCCCCCACCATTGCCGCCACAATATAAATCTCACGGCGTAGTACCAGCGGTATTTCATTACAAATGATATCTCGAATCATCCCGCCAACAATGATGGTAGTAATGCCCATTAAAGTGGCAATCAGTGGGTTTGCGCCCATACTAGACGCCACTTTAATACCAATTAAGGTAAAAGCGGCAAGCCCGATGGCATCGGATAATTGTAACATTTTATCAATACGTTTACTGATGTCAAAAAATACCTGAAAAAGCAGCGAAGTCACCGTAATAACTAGCAAATAATTCATGTCGATCATCCAAAACAAAGGGTGCCTTGCTAGCATCAAATCGCGCACTGTACCACCACCAATGGCAGTAACCATTGCCACCAAAATACAACCAAGCGGATCAAAATGCTTGGAACGCGCTAAAATAGTGCCCGACACACTACATGCCACCACACCCACCATATCAAACGCATAGACAACCGCTTGAGGACTCAATAAACTGATCATTGACATCATTTTAGAACCTATATTCATAACGTCTTTGCGTTAAATTTAAACTAACAACGTGATGTGGTCTATACAGGTTCTGATACACTGTAACTAGCCGCCAGAATCTGGATTAATAGCGGACAAATAACTTGACAATGGCACCCACAAATCCACTTAAGCAAACATAAACCGCGGTTACTATAAACCTAAACAAAGCACCAAAACGACATAAAATGACATGTTAATATAATTGATGATTATCTGACCATCTTTTTCTGATAAATTATAGCGTCACCCCACTCCATTGCTTGATGAAGCGGCAAAGCCAACACGGGAGAAAACAAGCCATGACCAAATCCGTAGCCAACAATGCCACCGCGACCACCGCGCGCCAATGGCAAATCTTGTCACAACTAGACCGTAAACGCTGGCTTGGCACCACGCATATCAAAGAGCAGCTAGACTTGATGGGCTTTGACATCAGCTTGCGTACCATTCAGCGCGATCTCAACTCATTAGCCGAGCGCTTTCCCATAGAAAAAAATAACACCAATCCACAAGGTTGGCGCTGGCGTGAGGATGCGCCCATGCAAAGCTTGCCGCATATGAACCTATCGCAAGCAGTGGCATTTAGCATGATCAAACATCACCTGACCCAATTATTACCGCCTGCTATTTTAGATGAGCTGATACCTTGGTTTGACCTTGCAAACCGACAACTAAAAGAAAGTAAAGTTGCCAATACGTGGCTTGACCGCGTCCGCATTTTATCCGCCAACCAGCCACTCATACCGCCCGCCGTCAATCATGATGCCAAAGAAGCTGTCTATCAAGCACTGTTTCAAAACAAACAACTCATTGCCAGCTACAAAGCCCGTGGGCGCGAAGAAGCCCAGCAATACATCCTTAATCCACTTGCCATTGTACAGCGCGGCGTGGTTATTTATCTGATTGCCTCAAGAGATGACAAATCGCTAGAAGAAGTCCGACAATTTGCCTTACACCGCTTTGAAAGCGCTGAAGTGTCCACAGTTGACGCCCAAACCCCCACAGACTTTAAGCTAGACCACTACCTAAACACGGGGGCAATGGGTTTTAACTTTCCCTTATTCGACCAGTTGCGTGCTCAAGACACGACGCATCGCCCAAACAATCAAGAGCACAAAACCCACAGCCCCGAGCCACCAATTCAGCACATTCATTTACTATTTGACCCTATAGCAGGTAATAGCCTGCTTGAAAGTCCACTATCACTGGATCAACAAAATTGGGAAGATGCTCAAGGCTTACACATCACCGCCACCGTCAATTTGACCTCACAGCTGGTATGGTGGTTAAGAGGTTTTGGCAAAGGGGTGCGCAGCATTGAGCCTAGTATTTTGTCCATGGCAGTATTTGAAAACCCCTAATTTATACTAATTTTTTTCAACACCTGTTAATTATAAGCCTGTTCACTATAAGAGAGTCACCTATGGCACCTACCAACCACCCCG
>CALAPG010000264.1 GCA_937889485.1 uncultured Moraxella sp.
CTAAAATAGCCCGTATGATGCCGCCATAATAAGTCTGCCGCCATCAGCCCTATAACCCATAAAAATTTGCCTATCTGAGAGTAACCATGTTTAACTTTTTAAAAACCAAAACCCCTGCCGCCAGTGCTACGGTGGACGAACAAGGTGTTGCCCGTGTGTTTCAAGACTATCAGGTTAACCAACAACCGATACAGGCTTTTATCACCCAGCAGACTCGACAAGGCAGTATATTGACCCTAGATTTGCGCTTACCCGATAGTAGTAGCCCTGAGCAAATCCACCATGACCTAAGCCAGCGCCTCCATTTGGCAGGGATTAGTGAGGTCAATATGAATATCACCCTGTACCGTGCTGATACCCCAAAAAAAGGCGATAGCAAAACCTTGCCGCAAACCACCGATATTATGGCAAAACCCAAAACCCTGCCAAAAGCCCAACCGCCTAGCACCGACACCGAACCACCCATCACCAAAAAAGCCAGTAGTCAAAGTGAGTTGACGCCACATCCCCGCATCACACATATTATCGTGGTGGCATCGGGCAAAGGCGGGGTGGGAAAATCCACCACCACCGTCAATATTGCCTTGGCGCTACAAAAACTGGGGAAACGGGTGGGCGTATTGGATGCAGATATTTATGGCCCCAGTATTCCAAGTATGCTTGGGGTAGCAGGGGTGCAGCCGCAATTAGAAAATGAGCAGTTTGTACCGATTGAAGCACACGGCATGCCGATGCTATCGATTGGGAGTTTACTCACCGATGACAACACCCCTGTAGCATGGCGTGGTGCCAAAGCCACGGGTGCTTTGATGCAGCTATACAACCAAACCAACTGGCCACAACTTGACTACTTGGTGATTGACATGCCGCCAGGTACGGGTGATATTCAGCTGACACTGGCGCAGCGTATTCCTGTCACAGGCGCGGTGATTGTCACCACCCCGCAGCACATTGCTTTACTCGATGCCCAAAAAGGTATTGAAATGTTTCATAAAACCCATATTCCCGTGATCGGCGTGGTAGAAAACATGGCACTGCATACCTGCAGCAATTGTGGGCACACTGAGGCAATCTTTGGGGAAGGGGGCGGCGAAAAAATGGCAGCGCAGCATCAAGTACCGCTCCTGGGGCAATTGCCGCTTGCCAGAGCGATTCGTGAGCAAGCCGACAGCGGCGAACCCTCTGTGATTGCCAATCAAGGGGCAGGGGATGAGTTTGCTGAATACTATCTAAATATTGCCAACAATATTGAAGCCAATATCGCCAAATTTGCCAAAGCGCATAATAATAATCGGATTTTTTAAGTGGGTTGTATGACAAAAAAATATAGGGTGCAGTCTACGCACCCTATGTACCCTAGCCATTAAAAAAATCGTTAGCCTATTGTCTAAACCATGCGCCATTTCTTAAATCATGAGTTTAGAGAAATCCAAATTACCCACGTTTTTTTCGTGGCTGAGATTATAAAACTGGCTAAAAATCGCTTGATAGCCACTGCCCACCGCGTCAAGCGTCACAGGCACCCCAAGCGGAAAATTAATACGCTGTGCAACATGTCCAAATGGAAAATCGGTATAAATGGGTAGCCCTGTTGCTTGCTGAATGGTACGAATCACCGTATCAAAGGTATAATCACCATGGTAAGCATCACTAATGCCATTAAAATTAAACTTACCCAAAACAATGGCTTGCTGTTTTGCCAAAATACCCGACAACACCAAAGTTTGTAACATGCGCTCAAGGCGATAGGGCTGCTCGCCTGTATCTTCCAAAAACAAAATCCCATTGTCCACA
>CALAPG010000265.1 GCA_937889485.1 uncultured Moraxella sp.
AAGCCCCCCTTACCATGGCAAGTGAAGAAGCCATGTTGGCAGCGGGTCTACATAAAGGCTATATTGGCGTCTTTGACCTTGACATGCCCGTTATTGTAGATAGAAGCGCAGCGGTATTAGCCGACTTTGTCAGCGGCGCCAACCAGCCAGATTTTCACACCACGGGCGTCAATTGGGAACGTGATGCCCAAATCACCGCCATTGCCGACATTCGTAACGTGGTCGAAGGCGATGCCTCGCCCGATGGACAAGGCACATTACAAATCCGCCGTGGCATTGAAGTGGGACATATCTTCCAGCTTGGCGACAAATATGCCAAAGCCCTCAACTGTGCCGTCATGGGTGAGCAAGGCAAACCCGTCATCACCATGATGGGCTGCTACGGCATTGGCGTAACGCGCATCGTTGCAGCTGCCATCGAGCAAAGCCATGACGACAACGGCATTATTTGGAAAACCAGCAGCACAGGCGAGAGCATTGCCCCATTTGACGTAGCCATTGTACCCATGGTCAAAGGTAAAATGAAAGACGCCCTAAACCCCGAAAAAGGCGACCCTGCCATGCAGCTTGCCCAGCAACTCTACCAGTCACTACAAGTACAAGGGGTGGATGTACTACTTGATGACCGTGATGAGCGCGCTGGCGTCAAGTTTGCCGACTTAGAACTGGTAGGAATACCGCACCGCATTGTCATTTCTGAAAAAAATATTCATGCCGATAATGCTAACGAAACCTTATATGAGTACGTCAATCGAGAACAAGGCGAAAAACAACTGCTCACCCACGCGCAGCTGATGCAAACCTTGGCAGCACATAACGTACTAAAATCCAACTCATAACCGCCACCTCGCTACCTAGCTAGTACAGGCAATGAGAGCCACAGACAGAACCTCCCAATAAACGGCTACGCAATCATTACGATTGCGCCGCGTTATTTACACGTTTTGTATGGTTTGTAAAAACTGACAGTGCTAAGATGACTGTCAGTTTTTCTATCTACATTGCTAACTAGTTTAGCGCGTAAAGCCAGTAAGGAACGTCATGCAATACAAACAACTTACCGCCAGTGTTTTTGCCCTGTTGATCGGTGGGGCAGTGTTAGGTCAAAGTTACCAAAGCGCCACCGCGGCTTCGACCACGGTAGGTCAAATCAACACCGAACAACGCCAAGTTGCCAGACAAGTCGCCGCATTGCTTGATCGTAGTCACTACCTCGACAAAAAAATGGACACCGCGACAGGCAAAGCCATACTTGCCGACTACTTTGACGCCCTAGACCCCAATCACAGCGTATTTTTACAATCTGACCTTGACGAATTCAACCAAAAATACGCCAACAACTTTGCCGATTACCTCAAACGCGGTGACCTAAAAGCGGGCTTTGACATCTATCAGCGCTTTATTGAACGCTCGCACCAATACTATGCCTATGCCGATAAGTTTTTAAAATCCCCCGTCAACTTACAGCGAGGCGACAGCGTCATCATGAACCGTGAAAAACTGCCACGTTTCAAAACCGCTGCCGAACAGCAAGATTTTTGGCAAAAACAGCTTACCTTTCAGCTAATTGGCATGACCATCAACCAAGACGAAGAAAAAAATAAAGACAAATTTTTGGAAGAAAATGCCGATAAATACAACGCCAAAGACTTGGTAAAAAATGAAAAACGCTCACCCAGTGAAGTGTTAGCCCAGCGCCTAAAACGCCAAAAAGCCCAACTTGAACGCGTAGATAGTGACCAAATTGTTGAAACCATGCTCAACGCTGCCATGGCAGCCTATGACCCTCACAGCAACTATTTTGCCCCTGTTCAGGCCAATGAACTGCAAATCCAATCTAGCCTTGAACTGGTCGGTATTGGCGTATCCATCCAGCCTGACCGCAAAAATTCTGACTACACCCGCATCATCAGCCTAGTCGATGGCGGCCCTGCTGCACGCTCTGGGCAAATCAAACCCAATGACCTCATTATAGGCGTCGCAACCGAAGGCAAAACCATGGTAGACACCGTGGGTTACTCCACAAGAGAAGTAGTCAACTTGATTCGTGGCAAAAAAGGCAGCTCAGTCACCATCCGAGTCAAGGCACCCAACTCGCCCGACAGTGCTGCCCGCAACGTCACCTTGTTACGCGATGTCATTCAACAAGAAGAATCGGGAGTGACGCATCGCACTATTAGCCTCACAGACTCACAAGGCGTGGCAAAAAAAATTGGCGTATTAGAAATTCCCAGTTTTTATCTAAACTACAAAGCCCGCCGCGCAGGTGAAAACTACCGCAGCGTCAGTATTGATACCGAAAACGCCCTCAAAGCACTTAATGCCCAACATATTGATGGCTTGGTGGTGGATTTACGTGATGACCCAGGTGGCTCACTAGACGAAGTTGCCAAAATGATTGGCTTATTTGTCAAGTCCGGCCCCTTAGTGCAGATTCGTGACAACCGTGGCAATATTCAAGTATACCAAGACGAAGACAAAGGCGAACAGCTCTACAAAGGACCCATGACGGTGCTAGTCAACTTAGGCTCTGCCTCTGCCAGTGAAATCTTTGCAGCTGCCATTCAAGACTATGGGCGCGGCTTGATTATTGGCAGTACCACCACAGGTAAAGGTTCTGCTCAAATTCAATTAGACAACCTAGCACTAGGCTCTGCCACGTTAACCCAGCGCAAATTCTACCGTATCACAGGCGGCAGTACCCAAAATAAAGGCGTGGTGCCTGATGTTAGCTTGGTCAACATCTATGAAGGGATGGATTTTGGCGAGCGCAGTATGAAAAACCCCCTAGAATGGGACACCATTCGGGCGGCCCCTTATCAGCCTGCAGGTACCTATACGCCTGAGCTACTACAAGCAATTAACGCGGCATCCAAACAGCGCCAAGCTACCAACCCCCAGTTTGCCTATCTTAGCGAACTCAATCAAATCCGCAACCAAGAAGACGACAAAAAACAAGTCAAACTTGATATCAACGAACGCCGCGGCTATCGTAAAGCACTTGAGGCGCGCACATTGGCAGCAGAAAACAACCGAAGAAAGGCACTTGGTCAAGCCCCCTACAGCACATGGACAGCCTACCAAGCGGCGCAAGATGCCGAGCTTGAAGCCAGAAGCCGCATGAAACAAGCAGAGCGCCCCAAATTGGCAGAAACAGAAGCCTTTGTTATTGAAGCTGCTAATGTCATGCTAGACGCCCTGCATCGCCAACTGTCAAAGACGCCCTAAAGGTGCTTGTAAGCTTTGGCTTACATACATTGACGTTTGGGCGTCTATTGTCCTGACGCAGTTTTTGACATAATACATTCAACGGCACAGGGATGGTTCTCAAGGATTGAGATAAGGATAGCAGCGCCGTTAAAGGAATGGTTTATCAGCGTATCATGGATAGATACAAGATAAGCGCGTGGAGTGAGGCTTAGGATGAGCCGAGATATTCACTAACCAGTTAGCTAAGATCTTAAGGATAAGATCAATGATGTCAGGATGACAAGCAAAGAAGCCATATCACAGGATATGGCTTTTTTGTTGGTCTAATTTTGAAATTTATCCCTAATTTTCCCTTCATTACAAGTACGCAACGCAAAACCAAAAAACGGCGAAAAAACCTAGCAACCTACCAAAATCTTGGCACTAAAACTAACATAAACAAATGGGATACAACTTGTGCACCCCATCGTTTGACAATAATTGTTTAACAATAATTCTGATTTTATGGGTCTTAAAGTATTAGGAAGGTAGCGCTGGCTATACAAAGATATTAACCAAAACGATTCCCGCCTAATAGTTGCCAAAGTAACTACCGAAGCGTTATGACCAACAAACCCTGTGATTAAAAACCGAATTAAAAGCGGTAATCGTGGCGCGCTGACCAATCGTCAATTTCTTTTTCTACCACATCTTGAGCACGCCCGTAGCGTTCTTGGATTTTGCCAGATAATTTTTGGCGGTTGCCATCCATTTGGGTAATTTCATCGTCGGTTAGGTCGCCCCAGGTCTCTTTAACCGCCCCTTTAATTTGTTCCCATTGACCTTTGATGGTATTCTCATTCATGGTTATTGTCCTTTTGGTTATTGTGTTAGTAGTGCTGATAGAGTACGCAATCAATGAGCAAAAATTGCTTTAATAACAGCTGCTTGGTGTAAATTTTGCTGTTGGCTTAACTCATTGAAGTACAACAACAGTATGCCAAAAATTTGGGTGAAATCGTGTGTCAAAGTATCAAAAATCGTAACTACCACAAGGCTTGTGTAAGTGTTTCTGTATAAGTATTGCAGATCGTAACGTATTGGGCGCTAACCAAAACTTATGCCACAAAAAAAGCCAACCATAGTGGGTTGACTTTTTGGGGTATTGACTAATTAATGACTTAATTAGTGGTGGTGACCACCTGCGCCATGGGCATGACCATGCTGCAGCTCTTCTGGCGTGGCTTCGCGGATGTCAGCAATTTCTACGTCAAAATGCAATTTTTTGCCCGCTAATGGGTGGTTGGCATCTACGATAACCATGTCATCTTGCACATCTTTAACGGTTACTAACATGACATGACCATCTTCAGTTTGTGACTGAAACTGCATACCCGCTTGGATATTGTCAACGCCTTGGAAGTTTTCACGGGGTACTTCTTGGACAGCGGCGTCATCAAATTCACCATACGCATCTGCAGGCTCTACGCTTGCGGTAAATTTATCGCCCACTGCTTTGCCTACCAATTGGGCTTCAAGACCAGGAATAATGTTTTGGTAGCCATGTAAGTAGGCAAGTGGTTGACCTTCAGGCGATTGGTCAATGATATTGCCTTCGTCATCTTTTAGTGTGTAATGAAACTGTACAACCTGATTATTGTTGATAGTAGACATGGAAAAAATTCCTTAATGGTTGATAAAAACTTGATGGTTTATAAAAAGGGGGTGAATACATTAATGAGTAAACAAAGTTGATTAATAAAACGACAGTCAAACCGTGACACCAAATGGCATTGTTATTGAGCAAATTTATCCAATCATATAATTCGGCGGTAATAAAGCTATATTATATGATTAATGGCGACCACTTTAAATAATTCAATTTATTCATTAACAATTATTTTTGTTTGATTATGCGTGATGCTTTACCGATACTCACTTAGGCGAATGTCAATGGTGCATTATTTGATTAGACTACCCAGTTTCTATCAACCAAAATGCGTTTGATTTGGGCATAAATAATTGGCGCGCTAATCAAACCTGCCAACCCAAAAGTTGCCTCAAGCAGCAAAATAAATAACAATAATTCCCAAGCTGAAGCGCGTATCTTATGACCGATAATTTGCGCATTCAAAAAATATTCTAGCTTATGGATACTTACCAGCCACAGTAAAGATAGCAAGCTAATGGCAAGACCATGGGTCAAGCTTAACAGCACAATGACCACATTGGACACCAGATTGCCCACTACAGGGAATAGCCCTGCACAAAAAGTAATCACCACCACTGTCCAAGCCATGGGCAGTGGATGACCAAGCGCGGGCAGAATCCCTAACAAAAAAATAGAGGTCAAAATAGTATTAATAGTAGAAATTTTGACTTGGGCAAAAAACACATCATTAAAGCCCATAATGAGCTCATCAAATTTTTGACGTAAATGCCGCGTAAACGCGGTACGATGCACTTCGGCATTAACAGGCAACTGCACCGCCATAATAGCGCCAATGACCGCTCCAGCCACCACATAACCCACACCGCGAAGGGTATGAATACCCACCAGCTGTAGCTGTGGGGCGTGGCTTTTTATGGTGCTTAGTAGCATGGCTTGAAATGAACTGACGGAGATGGGTAAATGCTGAGAAATACTTTCGGGCAGGAGGGTATGCAACTGGTCAAAAATTTCCAAAATTTGGCGTAAGAGCTTATTAAAAACATCAATACTGGCTTTATCGGCAAGCCAATCTCCAAAAATATAAACACCCAGTGAAATAAACATCACCAGTAGCGACATTGCCAACCATTCTGGCAGTTTTTCCAAACGTGGATGCCGTACACCCGCAGACAGATAGGCAATGACATGTCGATGTATCCACCCTGCAATACCGCGTATCAGGGCATAAGTAATCAGGGTGGCAAATAATACCAACGTTAGATGCAGTAGCAGGACAGGCACCCATACCAAAATTACGCTACTTACCGCAAGCACAAAAGTTTTTAGGTTGGGTATATTTGCCCAATTCGTATGATTAACCGCACTAGGACGGCTAGACAGCTTACCAGTAGGCAGCGGCTGATGATTCATAGATTCATTAGTAGGCGGCTTAGAAGGCATGGCATATAACTTTATAATAATTAACATTTGATAAAGTAACGTTACCACAAAATTAAGGAAGAGGGCAGTAAAATAATGGGTAAAATTTACCCCCCATATGGTAATTCTGTAATCGTAAAGCGGATTAAAAATCGCTAAAATCTATAAAATCCGCTACAATACGTCATCTTTTTTTATCTAATTTAAGTACCTAGCTTGCCATGACCCTACAATCAGAAATCGCCAAACGCCGCACTTTTGCCATTATTTCTCACCCTGACGCGGGTAAGACCACCATGACCGAAAAACTCTTATTATGGGGTCAAGCCATTCAGCGAGCAGGGGAAGTTAAATCGCGCAAAACAGATAAACACGCCACTTCAGACTGGATGAGCATGGAGCAAGAGCGGGGAATCTCGATTACCACCTCCGTTATGCAGTTTCCCTATGCCAACCACATGGTCAACCTGCTTGACACCCCAGGTCATGCTGACTTCTCTGAGGACACCTACCGCACGCTGACCGCAGTAGACTCTGCACTCATGGTCATTGATGGCGCCAAAGGGGTAGAAGAGCGCACCATCAAATTAATGGAAGTGTGTCGCATGCGAGACACGCCCATCATCTCGTTTGTTAACAAACTTGACCGCGAAATTCGTGACCCATTATCGCTACTGGATGAGATTGAAAACGTACTCAAAATTCGCTGTGTTCCTATGACGTGGCCCATCGGTACAGGCCAGCATTTTGTGGGTGTTTATAACATTGCCGAAAATAAAACCTATTTTTATAAAAAAGGTCATGGCACGGAGATTATCGACATTGAAAGCCGTGATGGCTATGACTACCCCGATGTGCGAGAAAAGATTGGTGATATTGCATTTCGTGAATTTGAGGAAAGCTTGGAGCTTGCGCAAATGGCGCATGAAGACTGGAACACCGAAGAATTTTTGACAGGAAAACAAACGCCTGTGCTATTTGGTACCGCGCTTGGTAATTTTGGCATCAATATGGTACTAGATACGTTGGTCAAATACTCACCTGCACCCAAAGACCACGCCACGACCGAACGGTTGGTGAAGGCGGATGAAGAAAAATTCTCAGGGTTTGTATTTAAAATCCAAGCCAATATGGATCCTAAGCATCGCGACCGCATCGCCTTTATGCGCGTATGCTCTGGCAAATACGAAAAAGGCATGAAAATGAATCATGTGCGCATTGGTAAAGACGTGCGTATATCAGATGCGTTGACGTTTTTGGCAGGCGACCGTGAGGCGCTTGAAGAAGCCTATTCTGGTGATATCATTGGGCTACACAACCACGGCACTATCCAAATTGGCGATAGCTTTACCGAAGGTGAAAAACTGAACTTTACGGGTATTCCGCACTTTGCCCCCGAACTGTTTCGCCGCGTAGTACTCAAAGATCCCCTCAAATCCAAGCAGCTACAAAAAGGTCTGCAGCAGCTCTCAGAAGAAGGCGCGACGCAAGTATTTATGCCACAAATCAACAATGATTTGATTTTGGGGGCGGTGGGGGTGCTACAGTTTGAAGTGGTGGCTCACCGCTTATTAGAAGAATATAAAGTTCAGTGTAAGTTTGAGCCTGTCAGTATTGCCACAGTGCGCTGGGTACACTGCAATGACAAGATCGCGTTTGAAAAATTTAAGAAAAAAGCCCATGACCAATTATCCGTTGATGGCGGCGGTTATTTAACCTATCTTGCGCCCAGTCGTATCAACTTAAGGCTGATGGAGGAGCGTTATCCAGAAATCACTTTTAGTGCCACTCGAGAGCACTAACCCTCGTACAACAAAAAAATCGACAACAAAGACCTTGCCAAGTTAAGTTACCAAACAATAACTTAACTATGGCAAATCATCAATATTTGTAACCGAACTACCTTAGCCAACACTGACACAATGGGCTACACTAAAACCATTAGTTAATCGTTCATTAGTTAATCGTTATAGATGCTTTTGCCACTTATTAGCAGTCGTATTAGCAATCATGCGATTCTCCCACTTTTTATGTAACCCACCAGTTAGCGAGGACACAATGCAATTTCCAAATGGTGTAACCAAATCAAACTTAATTAAACTTGGCGTATTGGGTGCGGCTGTCTATATGATGAAAAACCGCAACAAACCCACGGCAACCTTACAAGACAAAAGTAGCGTGACACCAGATAGCAGCGCAGATAACGACAATAATGCGGTAGAAAACGCTGCCAAGCAAACCACAAAAACTACCGCATTCACGATGGGTAAAGACTTGGCTGCCAAGTTGCTAGGTAAAAAATAAGCGGTCAAGTGGCAGCAGCCAAAAGCCTTTAAAGCGCTTTGATTGATTAGCTAAGTGTGGTTCGACGTGTAGTTTAAGCCAGTCACTATTTGCAGTATCAACGCAATGCCCATTAGTCATTTTGTCTAATGGGTTTCTTGCCTATTGTCTTCTTGCTGTCTTTTTGGGTTTTTGCCTCGCTAAGGCAGCGCAATTTTTCCTAAATTTTTTCTACCAAATTTCTCCTATAAGCTAAGTCAGACGGTCAAACCAGACCACACCACGCACCTTACCTCATTCTACAACTTTATACCCAAAAAGGCATTTTATGAAGCTACCTGTAATCACCCACCCACTTACCAAATTTGGCATGGCAAGCTTGCTGATGGCAGCCTCACTAGCTGGTAATGCCCAAGATTTTTATGTGAAAACTTATACCCCTGAAGTCACTGCCACCGTGCTAAATCAATGCGGCGCACAATGCCCAAACCTTGAGTATCAATTTATTAATACGGGCACCCCGTGGCTTGATCATATCATTAATAAAGATATCACACTTGCGCTTCACAGTACCAATGACGAAGCCACCAAAACTGTCAAAGACCCTTGGCAAACCTTTAAAAATAGCGCCGCACCCTCTAATAGCCAATATACTGAGCGCCTCACTGCCGCGACCCGTCAGCTAATCCAAGAGAATAAAGCGCTCAATAAAGCCCGCGGTAACCGTGGCAAAGAAATCGCCCCGTTCATTGAGGTAACGGCAACTCCCACCTACCTTGGGCATAAGGGCAATCTTGAGCTGTTTGCGACCACGTTTTATCAATATATGGGCGGCGCGCATGGGCTGGGTACGACCAACTTTTATGTGTTTGATATGGCTAATAAAAAGCAGTTAATGCTAGAAGATGTGTTGCTACCTAACCAAAAAGACCGCTTGTCGCAGCTAGTCAAAGCGCAATTTAGTGAGCAGTTAAAGGCAGAAAAAATTGATCCCAAAACCCATTTTCAAAGCTGGCCTTTTTTCTTGACTGCCAATTATAGCTTTGGGCGCGAGGGTATGACATTTTTGTACCAACCTTATGATTTGGCTTTTTATGCGTTTGGCGCCCCAAAAGTGACCATCGGCTACGCGCAGTTATCAGGTATTGTAAAGCCTGAGTACCTCCAATGAGCGGTTTATGTACCGCCCGTTATCCCATAGAACATCACTTTGCGGCGGGTATGCTGCCTGATAATATCTTTGCGCTGATAGACACGCACACCCATTTTGATGTAGCGGAATTTGATGCCGACCGCGCTGCCCAAGCGGCGCTAGCGTATCGGCAAGGCGTGAGGCACTTATTGATAATTGGTGTGATGGCGGCGGGGTTTTCGCGTATGCTTACCTGTCAGCACCAGCTAACCGCGCTTATTTTGCAAGGGGCGCCCAGTCCAAAAGCTCATGTGGCATTTGGGCTGCATCCTTTTTATATTACTGAGCATACCCAGCAAGATTTACAGATTTTAGAAAATTTTATCCAAAATCATGCCCCTGTTGCGGTGGGTGAAATAGGGCTGGATACTTACACCGATACTATGAAACTGGCGGAAAACTATGCTCGCCAACAAGATTTTTTTGTGGCACAGCTTGACTTAGCCAGTCGCTATCGTTTACCTGTTTTGTTGCATATCCGCCGCGCTCATGGGGATACCTTAAAAATTTTGAAGGCGCAAAAATTCCAGCAAGGGGGTATTGCCCACAGTTTTAGTGGGGGTATTCAAGAGGCTAAGTCGCTGGTTGCGATGGGTTTTAAAATTGGGGTGACAGGTCAAGTCACTAATCCTAATGCCAAAAAATTGCGTCAAACCCTAACGGACTTGGTCAAAACCGTGGGGTTGGAAAGTTTGGTGATAGAGACTGATTGCCCTGATTTTACCCCCGTACCTTGCCATGTCAGCCATGGTAGGCGCAATGTTCCTGCCAACTTGGGGTACGTGCTAGATGAGCTATGCCTGCTTCTTCAAGTAGAAAAGGCTGAATTAGCGGCACAATTATGGCAAAATAGCTGTGCAGGATTGCAAGTGGATTGGCAAAACCCGCAATACTCAATACATTGATATCAATAAGCTTATTTGGTTTTTGATGCAATAGTGTTTGCCAATCTGCCCGCCTTTCAACGTTACCAAGAGTGTGATTGACCTTATGAATACCCCCGACCACCAATATGACCGCCGTTTTGCAGGTACCCAAAAACTCTATGGTACCAAGCAGTTTAGTTTGTTTGAAAATACCCATGCTTATGTCATTGGGGTGGGTGGCGTAGGCACGTGGGCGGCTGAGGGCTTGGCGCGTAGTGGGGTGGGCGAGATTAGTTTAATTGATATGGACGTACTGGTGGCGTCTAATGTCAACCGTCAGCTTCCTGCGTTGGATGACAACTTTGGTAAAAGTAAAATTGACGCCATGGCGGAGCGTATCCGACAAATTAATCCGTTGGTCAGATTACATTTGATTGATGATTTTTTAACCACGGATAATGTCACAGCGCTGTTACCTCATAGATCAACTTATCATCAGCTCAAGCAAGCGGGCAAACGTGTGGTAATTTTGGACTGTGTGGATGATATGGCTGCCAAACTTGCTATTGCGCTGCACTGCCGTTTTAACAAGCTACCGCTGATTATGTCTGGTGGGGCAGGTGGCAAAACCGATCCACTGGCTATCACGGTGAGCGACTTAAAAGATACCTACCAAGACCCGCTGCTTGCCAAGGTGCGCCAAAAACTGCGTCAGCAGCACCATATCAACCGTGATTTAGCCGAAAAATTTGGTATCAAGTGTGTGTATTCCACCCAGCCACCGATTGTGAGCCGCGGTACGGCGCAAACGTGTCAAACAGGTGGTCTTCATTGCGGTGGTTATGGGTCGGCAGTTACAGTAACCTCGGTGGTTGCCATGGTGATGGTGGCACAAGCGCTTCAATAACCGCATCACGTGTTACAAAAATCTTGCCACGGTAGTTTGTGACAGCGTGAGTGATGACCCCTACCTCATATTTTACCCCCATACCCAACGGAAAATCCCCATGCAATCCCCCGATGTCCCAGAATTTGAAATTCCCATACCAGACAATGAAGAAGAACGCCTAATTGTGCTACAACAGCACCAGATTATGAACACGGCACAGGAACCTGCGTTTAATCGTATCATTGATTTGGTCAAACATTATATTGATTACCCGATCATTGCGATTACGTTTATTGATAAGGATACCCAGTTTTTAAAAGCTTCCTGTGGTCTTGATATGACACTGATGCCGCGAAAAATGTCATTTTGTACCCACACCATTGCCGCCAATGCGCCTGTGATTGTAGCCGATACCCACCAAGATGAGCGTTTTAAACGCAACCCCCTCGTGGTGGGCGAAACAAATTGCCGTGCGTATATTGGTATACCTATTTTGGTTAATGATAGACGGGGTCAGCAAGTGGCGCTTGGGGCGCTATGCCTGCTTGACCAAGTGGTGAGAGAGGCGCCTAGTACCGAACAGCTGAGCGTGCTCAAAAATTTTTGCGATATTATTAGTGACACGTTATCGCTGCGTTTGCAGCAGCGCCAAGCAGAACGCGCCGATGAGGTCAAAACGGCTTTTTTGGCGAATATGAGCCATGAAATTCGCACACCCATGAACGGGATTATGGGCATTTTAGCCCTGATTGAGCAAACACCGCTCAATGCCCAGCAGCAAAATTATATTCGCCATATCAAAAACTCCAATGAGCATTTACTCAATATTGTTAATGATATCTTGGACTTGTCTAAGGTAGAATCAGGCAAAATGCCGTTTGAGAGCATTCCTGTGGATTTGCGCCAATTATGCGAGCAAGTGTATAGCGGCTTTTTGGCACGTGCTCAAGACAACCAGCTAAACCTTGTGTTTGATTATCCGCCAGCCATTCCCCAATACGTCAAAACCGACCCCGTGCGCGTTCGCCAAATTTTGATCAACTTGGTAAGTAACGCCCTAAAATTTACCCCAAAATTTGGTACCATTACCCTAAAAGCGGCAGCGTGCTGTGAAGATTGTCAAGTCAAGCTACAGGTGATTGATACTGGCGTGGGTATCAAACCTGAGTCACAAGCGGTTATTTTTGATGCCTATAACCAAGCGGATAAATTTACCCACCGTATTTATGGGGGAACGGGGCTAGGTCTGTCGGTGTGTAAAGCATTAGCAGAGGGCATGGGCGGTACGGTTCAAGTTGCCAGTGAGCAGGGTGAAGGCTCAACTTTTAGCCTGTGTTTGCCCCTAGAGCTGAGTGATGAGGCTGCTTATCGGCAGTGGCACCAACACCACCAAGCAGACATGACGCCTCATGAGCGCTTGTCCGCGCACATTTTATTGGCAGAGGATAACGAGCTCAATGCCATGGTGGCTGTCAAAAGTTTGCTAAAATACGGCTATCAAGTAACCCGTGCCAAGGACGGTTTGGAGGCGGTGCAGTTGTTTGAAACCGCGCCAAGTCGTTATCAGATTATTTTGATGGATCACCAGATGCCGTTGATGGATGGGGTAGAAGCCACTAAAGTATTACGGCAGAAGTTTGCCCGCTTACCGCCGATTATTGCGGTGACTGCCCATGCCATGCATGGCGATAAAGAAGTTTATCTCAAAGCGGGTATGCAAGATTATTGTACCAAGCCCTATAAGCCTGAAATGTTAGACCAAATGATCCAGCGCTGGTTGCATGCTGAGCAAGTGGGGTTATCAACCGCGTTTGCAGATGTACCGAGCATGGCATTATCATGGGCAGGGGTCGGAGGTGAGAGTGATGATGAAGCAAATCATCGGGTGACTACGATGACAACCCATAAAGCCAACCAATGATTAAAAAGTAAGATACAAAATTATGGGAAATTTTATTTTTTTACAGATTTTGGCAGCGGTATGCGCTTTGTCAATTATCACCACGCTATTTAATAAGCGCATTTTGGATTTTCCGCAAGCGATTGGGGTGCCGATTGTGTCTGCGGTGCTCGTGTTTATCTTGCAGTGGAGCGCAAGTCTATTAAATGGCAATCAGTTTATTACCATCAATATTCATAATATTGAGGCTGCAGTGCGCCATATTGATTTTTATGATTTTTTGATCAATGGGGTGATTTGTTTTATTTTAACCTCGTCAGCGCTTACTTTTAAGGTGTCAGATTTAAAGCATTATTGGAAACCTATCGGGATTTTGGCAAGTATTGCGTTGGCATTGTGTGCGGTGATTTTTGCGGGCATGATGGTGGGGTTTCAGTGGCTGGTAGGGCATAGTATTCCATTTTCTATTTTGCTGCTGTTGGGTGCTGCGCTAGGTGCCACAGACCCTATCGGTATTAAAGGGGTGTTGAGTTCTGTTAAGGCGCCACGCCATTTGATGATTAAGCTTGAGGGAGAGTCGTTATTTAATGATGCGGTGTGTATTGCGCTGTTTATGACTATCTTGGGGGTGATTCAAGGCGATAGTGTGAGTGTACTCAAAACGCTAGAGATTTTGGGGTATGAAATTATTGTCGCAGGGATTATTGGCTGGTTTTTTGGGCAAATGACGCTGCGTATTATTGGTGGTAAGCATGAAATGGAGTCGTTGATTTTGACCACGGCTTTTTTGGCATGCGGCTCTTATTTGGTGGCATTGTATGCCCATGCATCAGCGCCTATTGCTTGTGTGGTGGGCGGTTTGATTGTGGGCAATCGCTGGCAAGATATTTTGCAGGCAAGAGAGATTACCGAGGTTAATCATTTTTGGCATGCCATTGAGGGGATTATTAATTCGTTTTTATTTACCTTGATTGGGCTTGAGTTGTTTATTTTGGATTTAAATTTGAGCTTGATATTGGGCGGTATGGTGGCGTTTTTGAGTTTGCATCTGTCACGGTTTATGGCAAATTTTTTGTCGTTTGCGTTTTTTCCGTCTTTTAAAAGAACCGCATATAACGGCAGTTTGACAATTTTGTCTTGGGGCGGGGTGCGTGGGGCGATTTCGCTGGCGCTCATCTTATCGGTGGCAAATGTGGCTGAGCTGCAGCCGTATGGTAGTTTTTTGGTGGGTTATACGTTTATTGTGGTATTGATGTCTGGGGTGGTGTCTGGACTTGGGCTGCCTGCGGTGATGAATGCATTTTATCATAATCCAAACGCGCCTACGACGGGGTTGGCGGGTTGGTATCAGCAGCTGGTTAATCGCTTTAACCGAAAAGGCTATCAGTATGTGATTAGTGAGGATGAGGCGGGTAATGAGGTGATTAGCCGTTATCAGCCTGCGCCAATTATTATACAAGCGTCGCCAAGCAGCGTGGGTATGGCGGTGCCGCTACCCAAAGTGGTGGATAAAGATGGGCACGATGAGCTGGCAAACCCCAATGGGTTTTGAAGGCGGTTGACCATTCATACGGACGCTTTTTGTTAAAAAAGGCCTAACCAAAAAAAGGCTTAGTGGGTAGATTAAGCCTTTTTTTGTGGGTCAAAACCGCGGCAAATATTTAGAGTGCCGCGTTCAAAATACGCTGTGCTACGCTCAAGTCATTGGTTTTATGCTCACCCAATTTGACCATACCATGCGCCGCGAGCTGAGATAAAATTTCGGGTATGGCTTGATCATCTAGTGATACCTCACTGAGACGTACGGGTAACCCAAGCTCACGGAAAAAATCTTCGGTACGGCTAATGGCTTGCTGGATTTTTTCTTCATCACTTCCCTCGGTGATTTGCCAGACATTTTGGGCATACTGTAGCAGTTTGGCGCGTTTGCTGTCTGCTAGCACGCGCATGACGGCAGGTAGCACGATGGTCAAGGTGCGGGCATGGTCAATGCCGTGAAGGGATGTGAGTTCATGCCCAATCATGTGGGTTGTCCAATCTTGTGGTACACCCGTGCCAATCAGACCATTAAGAGCCATGGTGGCTGTCCACATGATGTTTTTGCGAATGGTGAGGTCGGTAGGATTGGCGAGAACTGCTCGCCCTTCTTCAATCAAAATACGCAATAAACTTTCGCTAAAACCATCTTGTACTTTGGCATTGACAGGGTAGGTAAGATATTGCTCCATGACGTGTACAAAGGCGTCTGCCACGCCATTCATGACTTGGCGTTCGGGCAGGGTCAGGGTTTTGGCAGGGTCAAGAATTGAGAATTTGGGATAAACTCGTGGGTTGCCAAAGGGTAATTTGGCTTGGCGCTCACTGTGGTTGATGACCCCGCCTGAGTTCATCTCAGAGCCTGTGGCAGGAATGGTGAGAACCGTGCCTAGCGGCAATGCTTGTGTGATGTCACGCGTGTAAGTGGTAAGCGCTTGCCACGCCTTGTTATGCTCGGCATCATCGTCTAAAGTTGCTGTTAGGGCAATAAACTTGGTGCCGTCAAGCACCGAACCGCCACCCACCGCCAATAAAAAATCGATGTTGTTGGCGTGAACCATGTCCACCGCCTTCATTAAGGTAGTAAATTCAGGGTTGGGTTCAATACCGCCAAATTCAAAAATTTCTCGGTTTTTGCCTTGCAGCGCCATGATGACCTCATCAAGCGTGCCTGTTTTTTTGGCAGAACTGCCACCGTAAGTAATCAAAACACGGGCATTTTCTGGTACCAAGTTGGCTAATTCTTTAATTTGTCCTTCACCAAATACGATACGTACAGGGTTGTAATATTGAAAGTTATTCATGGATATCCTCAGTGGATTTTGGCTGATTAAGTGATTAACGCTTGTAAAAGTGTAGGTTCGCTATCATAAATATATAGATACAGCAAATTGCCATATTTTGGGTCAAGCCTTTTTTAGCGCTTAGGTCGTATGATGTTAAATAGTGCATGATTGGATGGTTGCAAGGTGTTGTCATCATAATTTTTTAATAATCATTAAAAATAACGCAGTTAAGCTGTTTAATTATTAATCACGCCAATAATAAAGAGGTTGTTATGTCTTATTCGTCATTGTTATCGCCGATCACTGTGGGCACCATGCGCCTGCCAAACCGTGTATTTATGGCGCCATTAACGCGCCTACGTAGTGCCGATTTGCCCAACGGTACTCGAGGCATTGGCGGCTTGCCCACCGCACTGATGGCAGCGTATTATACCCAGCGTGCCAGTAGCGGCATGATTATCGCGGAAGCCACGGATATCTCGGCTAAGGCAAAAGGTTATGCAGGCGCACCAGGAATTTTTGGCGCCGCACAGGTGGCAGGATGGAAAATGATCACCGACAGCGTTCACCACGCAGGTGGCCACATTGGTATGCAATTGTGGCACACGGGGGTAGTGTCGCATTATCGCCTTCGCCCTAACCAGCAGCCACCCGAGTCTGCATCTGCTACCAATTTTGGCGAGGCAGTTCGTACTTCCTTAAAAGATCAAGACGGCAAGGTATATCGCGCGGTGGCGACCCCCGCACGTGAGATGACCCGTGCCGAAATCAAAAACACTGTGGATGATTTTGCCAACGCGGCGCGCCTTGCCATTGAGGCGGGTATGGATTTTGTGGAGATACACGCGGCACACGGTTATTTGATTCACCAATTTTTGTATGATAGTGTCAATCACCGCCAAGATGAATACGGTGGCAGCTTGGACAATCGTATGCGCTTTTTGCGAGAAATTTTGAGCGCTGTAACGCATGCCATTGGCAGCGAGCGTGTGGGTATTCGCATCTCACCACTGGGCAAATTTAATGGGATTGCCGCTGGTAGCGAGGCGGACGCTTTAGCCATTATTGGTATGATCAATGAGTTTAACTTGGCTTATTTGCATATTTCAGAGCCCGATTGGGCAGGTGGCAAGCCACTGACTACCGAGTTTCGGCGCCAAATCCGTGATACTTATCATGGGGTGATTATTGGTGCAGGCGCGTATAGTGCCGAAAAAGCGGACCAATTGATTAAAGCGGGATTAATTGATGCCGCAGCGTTTGGGCGTAGCTACATTGCCAACCCAGATTTGGTGGCACGGTTTGAAAAAAATGCACCACTCAATACCCCAAACCCTGCCACATTCTATGGAGGCAACGAAGTGGGCTATACCGACTATCCGTTTTTGGCTTCCACGCCCGCGTCTGTTTAGCCCAAACTTGAAAAAACCACCATCAATACAGGTGAGATAATATTAACCAAAAATCCAAAGCTCATGGCAAGTGGTACCACTTCATTACCGCCTGAGCTTTGGATGACGGGCAACGTAAAATCCATGGTAGTGACGCCGCCAAGCCCCACTGCCGTACTGGGGTAAGCGCGCATCAGCATAGGAATGAACAGCAGCGCCATAAATTCTCTTAACAAATCATTGAGTAGAGCCACACTGCCCCAAACCGCGCCATAGGCATCTGTCATAATAATTCCCGACAAAGAATACCACCCATACCCTGACGACATTGCAAGTCCCTGCATAATAGACACTTGTGGCATTATCAGGCCATATACCACCCCACCCACGGCAACACTCAAACAAAAAATAATACTCACTTGTACGCCGCGCTTGTTAAGAAGCACTTGCCGCAGCGACATGCCCGAGTGCGATAGCTGAAAACCTACCAATAAAATAAGTAAAATCAGTAGCGCCTTAATAATATTATCAATGGGCAAACTGGCAATAGGCAGCCATTTTCCCAACACAAAACCAAGACCCACACACGCCATCTGGATTAAGCTACCACTAATACTAAGCCCTGCTTGGGTATGGGTATGTGGCAAACTACGCTGCCAAGGGTGCAGCTTATCAAACACCAATAGGCTTAATATGCCAGCGCCCATGGTACATACCGCCAACACCGCAACATTGAGCCCAATAAACCCCAGCTGATTGCCCAAATTGTGAATTTGCGATAACGACACGCCAATAAATGTCAAAATCACAAATACTAACTTGGTTAATACCTGATCCACCAGTGGCATAAATTTTTGCGGCAATGGCACCACAAAACCAATAATCAGTGGCGTAAGTATCAATATAAGTGTGATAAAATTTTCTAACATACCGCTAACATCCCAACCTTTTTATGCCCTAGCGACCAATAGCAGGTTTGCTATCGGCGCGTCACCCAACCATTGTTTTGGCTAACGGCGGTTATTGTACCGACAAACAGGTAACGATAGCGAATTTTTTTGTGATAAATAGTCGGTGATAAATCATTTGTAAAAACTTACGTGGTACTAAATAATCGTTGTTGGTTATTGGGCTTTGACCGTAATTGGTAACACAAATAAGGTATGATTTGGGCAAGAGTTGTGTAAGATAAGCACACTTAACGCAACAAAATACCAAAGCTGCCCATTGGCAGGAGCAAAAATTGGTCAGTTAATTTCTCGTTTAATTTGTAGGACAACTAGATAACTATGAGACACTTTTATTTTGACATCATCTTCACCAGCATTGCCTTGGCAATTGCCGCTTGGTGGGGATTTAGCCATGGTGGCATGGCAGCGATGACATCGGCAATCTTTATTACCTTAATTTTGGCAGTGATGGAAATTTCACTGTCATTTGACAATGCGGTGGTCAACGCCTCTGTGCTGAAGCATTGGGATAAATTTTGGAAAACGATTTTTTTGACCGTTGGTATGCTGATTGCCGTGTTTGGTATGCGGCTGTTGTTTCCCATCGTCATTGTAGCGGTAACCGCGGATATGAGTATGGTTGATGTGGTCAATCTTGCGCTCAACAGCCCCAAAGAATACTCCGCCAAACTGATTGCTCACCATGAGGAGATTGCGGCATTTGGGGGGATGTTCTTATTATTGGTTTTCCTCAATTTCTTATTTGATGAAAAAGAAGTCATGTGGTTTACTTGGCTTGAGCGCAAACTTGCCCGCTTTGGTAAGGTTGATGCTATGAGCGTGTTTGTTGCCTTGACCCTACTCATGATTACCCTACAATGGGTAGCCGACGACAAAAAATCAGTGGTACTGGTGGCTGGGGTATTGGGTATTTTGATTTACCTTGCGACCAATGTGTTATCAAGCCTTTTAGAAGGGGCAGATGACGATGACGAAACAACCCCCCAAGTTGAGGGTAAAGAAGTAGCGGGCGCTATTGCCAAAGGCGGTATTGCAGGATTTTTATATTTGGAAGTGTTGGACGCCTCGTTTAGTTTTGATGGGGTGATTGGCGCGTTTGCCATTACCAATGACGTGATTATCATCATGCTAGGCTTGGCAATTGGCGCAATGTTTGTGCGTTCTATGACTATTTTTTTAGTGGAAAAAGGCACACTTGATGAGTTTGTGTATCTTGAGCATGGCGCGCATTATGCCATTGGCGCGCTCGCCATTATCATGTTATTAGCGACTATGCACATTGAAGTGCCAGAAGTGGTGACAGGTCTGATTGGTATTGCCTTTATTGTATGGGCGGTGATCAACTCTATTAGCCACCGTAAACGTGAGGCAGCGATTGAGTAATGACAGGTTTTTTGGCGGTTAGATTGTGTCCCTATGGCGTGAGTGATTAAGGTTTGGACACATAAATATAACAGCCAAATTTCTCTCAATAGTGGACAAAAATTCCTTCCGCTTGTATAGTAAAAACGTGAGTTATGGCTCGCGTTTTTTTTATTTAATTTAATCGTTTCGTCCAAAAAATTGAATACAAGGATTATAAAATGGCAATTAGCTTAACCAAAGGTGGTAATGTTAATTTATCGAAGGAAGCACCTACCCTTACCAATATGGCAGTGGGATTGGGTTGGAATCCACGCGCAACAGATGGTCAAGCATTTGACCTTGATGCCGTGGCTTTTTTGGTTAATGAAGCGGGCAAAGTACGTAGCGATGCAGATTTTATCTTCTTTAACAATTTAAAATCAAGCGAGGGTGCCGTTGAGCATACAGGCGACAACCGCACAGGCGAAGGCGATGGCGATGATGAAACCATCAAAGTAGATTTGACCAAAGTGCCAAGTGATGTCAGCAAAGTGGTGTTTTGTGCGGTGATTTATGATGGTCAAAGCCGTAACCAAAATTTTGGACAAGTAAGCAACGCCTATATTCGCGTGGTCAATAGCCAAGGCGAATCAGAGATTGCCCGTTATGACTTATCAGAAGATGGTAGCACTGAAACCGCAATGATTTTTGGTGAATTGTATCGCCATGGCGGTGAGTGGAAATTCCGTGCAGTGGGACAAGGTTTTGCAGGCGGCTTAGGCCCATTGGCGGCATCCTACGGCGTGGCGGTATAAGCGGTTTTGTAGTGACGGGCGCTGGGTTATCATCACGCAATTGCAAGTGACCTACAGTCACCCAACACGCGCTAGACCACTACCACTAAACCACTAGCAACCTAAATAATCTATCGTGGCGGCTAGTGGTTTTTTTATATATTAACCTTCACACACCAAACATCACAGATTGACATAACAAGCAGAGACAGCTATGGCAGCGACGTTTACCTTAATTGGCACCATTGAACCTTTTTTACATTGTAACCTTAAACATGGCGATGCCATCTATTGTGAAGCCAACGCCATGGTGATGATGGAATCCAACCTTGAACTCAAAGGTCAGATGAGAGGCGGGCTGATGCAATCGCTGATGCGCCGCTTTGCGAATGACGAATCGTTGTTTCAGCAGCAAATTGAAGCGGTCAACGGCGAGGGTGATTGTTTGCTTGCCCCCACGCTAGATGGTGATATGCAAATTTTGGAAGTGGGCAATCACCAATATACCCTAAGCGATGGTGCCTTTGTGGCAGCCACCAACCAAGTAGATATCCGTGCCAGTATTCAGCGCAATCTAGGTGGCGCCATATTTGGCGACACAGGCGGCTTGATGGTTATGAAAACCCAAGGCACAGGACAAGTAGTGGTATCTGGGTTTGGCTCACTGTTTGAGATTGATGTCACCCCTGGCAAAGACGTGATTATTGATAATGGTCATGTGGTATGTTGGGACAGTCGGTTACAATATAGCCTATCGATGTCTACGAGCAAAAATAAAGGGTTTTTGGGCAATATCATCAACTCGGTGACCAGCGGCGAAGGCATGGTCTTAAAATTTTCGGGTCAAGGCAAAGTGATTATTTGCTCACGTAACCGCGACACCTTTCAAGGGTGGATACAAAGTATATTAGGCAGCAATGCAGGCGGCCGTGGTAACAACGGCGGCTTACTCAATAATATTTTTTAAACCAAATAACTAAACTTAAGGATAAACACATGGCAGTTGATTTACAAAAAGGTCAAAAAATTTCGTTAGTCAAAGAAGCGGGTGGCGAACTGGCACAAATCAAAATGGGTCTAGGTTGGGATGTGGCTAGCAGCGGCGCTGCAAAAACAGGCGGATTCTTGAGTGGGCTGTTTGGTGGT
The DNA here is from genome assembly GCA_937889485.1 of uncultured Moraxella sp. GTDB lineage: Bacteria > Pseudomonadota > Gammaproteobacteria > Pseudomonadales > Moraxellaceae > Faucicola. Next base: position 21,879 of record CALAPG010000265.1, read on the forward strand.
GGCAACGCAGGCGGTAGCATTGACTTGGATGCGTCTTGTATCATGCTAGATGCCAATAAGCAAATGATAGATGCTATTTGGTTTGGTCAATTACAGTCAAAAGACCAAAGCGTATTGCACACAGGCGACAACCGCACGGGCGCAGGTGATGGTGATGACGAGGTGATTAATGTGAACTTGGCAAACGTGCCCGCTCACGTGCAGTCTTTGGTATTTACCGTCAACAGTTTTACTGGGCAAACCTTTGCAAGCGTCAGCAACGCGTTTTGCCGCTTGATTAATGCAAGCAATAACCAAGAAGTGGCACGTTATAATTTATCTGCCCAAGGCAATCATACCGCCCTCATTTTGGCAAAAATCTACCGTCATAACGGTGAGTGGAAAATGCATGCAATTGGCGAGACGGCAAATGGTCGCACGTTCCATGATTTGATGCCCGCTATTTTACCGCATGCATAGACGGTTATTATGTAGACGGTTATTGTGTGGCTAACGGGTGAATTATTTTAACCCCAAAGTAGGCTAAACCCCTGCTGTCTTTTGCGCTAAGATAGCAGGGGTTTTATTATTTGCGACAAAATGTTTGCCAAGTTAATATACATGGGTTTTGAACAAACCGCGGGTTTGTTAAAATACCCCACATTCATGCGACTTATGATGACGCAATTTTGATAGCGTTGCCCACATTTGAGCACAAATTTGACACAAAGGAACATAGCATCATGGCATCTAATCGTTTTCAGCCGATACTCATTGCAGGGTTATTGCCGCTGCTGGTTTTTACTTGGTTTGGGCGTGACTATATTGGTCAAATTGATTTTTGGCTACTGTGGCTTGTTGCCATGACGCTGGTGGGCTTGCCGCTGGTCTTTGCCGAGATTGGGCTTGCGCACCGTAGTGGTACCTCCCCGCTAATTGGATTGGCAAAACTGACCCGTGAGGCGGATGTGGCAACGGCATGGCGAGGGTTTGGCTGGCTGACGGTGGGGTTATTGTTGGTGGTGATTGGACACCTATTGGCAAGTAGTGGTCAAATGCTGCAGCCGCTGATGGGTCAAATGGCGCTACCTGCCATGTTGGCGGTCATGACTCTTGGAGTGCTAGGGCTTAGCTTTGCCAAACACTTGGCAGGTTGGCTCGCGGTTGGTTTTGGCATTGCCGCAATGATCGCCTGCGCCTTGTCGGAAAGCGACTTCATTTCGGGCGTCTTGATGAAGTCCTTCCAGACGCTGCGCGCGCGTTCCTTCCATGGCGCCAGCGTCAGGACGACGAAGCCGAGAGCGAAGATCGTCACAAGGCGCCGGCCGCCCATGCGATGAGCGTCGCCAGCGCCGGGGTGGACGCG